>NZ_WJWY01000009.1 GCF_010367435.1 Fusobacterium sp. IOR10 | reverse complement strand
AGAAATAGAATTTTAATTTATAGCAATTTAACAAAAATAAAAATTCCTTCAGCATAAAGCTGAAGGAACAAAAACATTATTTATTTTTTTATTTTTCTCCACCAACACCAGTTGACAAAGAACCATTAAAATAAAAAAAAGAAAGTTAAAACATTTTAACTTTCTTTTTTTATTATTTACTTTGTGTTTTATTATTTTCTGTTAATTTTGCTTTTCTAACTCTTTCAAGGGCTATATTTCTTGCTTTTAAATATTGTTCTTGACTTATACATTGCTGAGCTTCATATTGTGCCTTTATTCTATCCTTTAGAATCTTAGCCTCTATTACACCTATTTCATCAACTAATGCATAAACTTTATCCCAATTATCTTCTATTCCTTCTAATATACATTTATTAATTTCCAATTCTTTACTCTTTTTATCTAACAACAAATATTCATATCTATTCTTAGATTTTTTTATAATTTCATTGGCCTTTATTACCTTATCCTTTGAAACACCAACTTTAGAAAAATCCTCAACAGTTATAACACCTAAATTTTTAACTGTTTTATTTGGAATTTCACTACCATAAGATAATGCACCTATCATTAAACTACACACTATTAAATAAACTTTCTTCATATTATTCTGCCTCCATTACGCCTGCATATTCATTAAGAAGTATTCGTCAGCTTTAATCTCTTCTTTTTCCATTGATATAGATTTCCCATTAAAATATTCATCAATTGCCTTATTTTGTTGTATATTATTATTAACGCTATTATTAGAACTTGTTTTTATTTCTAATCCTGGCATATTATTATTTGGAACTAAATTATATACAGAACCTGCAAAGATACCTATTACAAAAACTGAAATTGACAAATAAGATTTTCTTCTATTTTTTTGTTTTTCTTCTTTTAATAATTGTTTGTATATATTAACTCTAACTCTTTCCTTTGGCGACATCCTAACCCTCCTCTAAATTTTTTAATGCTTTGTAGTATATTGATTTTATTGTTGATATATTCCTACCCTTTAATTCAGCAATTTCTCTAAGTTTATATCCATAAATGTCTTTAAGTACCACTACTTCTTGTTCACTTTGTTCTAATTTTTTCAAATTTTCCTTAACAATTATAGATCCATTTAGATCCACTGCTTCTTCAATGTTTAGTATCTCCTCATTCAACTCCAAATTTATTTTCTTCTTCCTAAAGAAATCATAAGTTTTATTTATTGCTATTCTATATATCCAAGTATATATTTTGCTATCTGCTCGGAATTTATGTAAATTTTTATATACACTTATAAAGACTTCTTGAGCTAAATCTTCTGCATCTTCTGGATTTTTCACTGAACTAAGGATTTTATAATAAACACGATCGAAATACTCTTCATATATTTGATCAAAATCCATTTTTTTTCTCCCCTATTTTTTTTTATTTTTATACTTATTTGACATTGAATATTCCAAAAAAGTTAATTTTTTATTATTTTTTTTCTATTAATTTTTTTAGTTCCATCATTATATCTTTTTCTTTTACCTTTTTTAAAATCACTCCTTTTTTAAAAATAACACCTTCTCCCTTTCCACCAGCCACTCCAAAGTCAGCTTCCTTGGCTTCTCCAGGTCCGTTTACAATACAACCCATAACTGCTATTTTAATATCTTCATTTAAATATTTAAATTCATTTTCCACTTCTTTAGCTAAAGAAATTAAATCTATTTCTGTTCTCCCGCAAGTTGGACAAGAAACTATTTCAACTCCCTTTCTATATCCTAAAACTTTTAATATTTCCTTTGCCACTTTAATTTCTTCCACTGGATTTTCTGTTAGAGAAACTCTAATAGTATCCCCTATACCATCTGCTAATAAACTTCCAATTCCTATAGCTGATTTAACAGTTCCTTGAAAAGCAGTTCCTGCTTCAGTAACTCCCAAATGTAATGGGTAATCAACTAAATTACTAATTTTTCTATAGGCATCTATCATCATTTTTACATTACTAGCTTTTATTGAAATAATTATATTGGTAAATCCAAATTTTTCCAAAAGCCCCACATGATACATGGCACTTTCAACCATTCCATCTGCAGTTACTTCCCCATATTTTTCTAGAATCTTCTTTTCAACAGATCCACTATTTACACCTATTCTTATTGGAATATTATATTCCTTAGCCTTATGAACAACTAGTTTAATTTTTTCATCACTACCTATGTTTCCTGGATTAATTCTTAGCTTATCTATTCCATTTTCTATTGCCATAATAGCTAATTTATAGTCAAAGTGAATGTCTGCTACTAGGGGAATATTTATTTTATCCTTTATTTCTTTTATAGCTCTTCCTGCTTTCTCATTATTAACTGTTACCCTTACTAGTTCACAACCTTCTTTTTCAAGTTCTAAAATTTGAGCCACTGTTTTTTCAACATCACTTGTTTTTGTATTGGTCATAGATTGTATAATAACTGGATTGTTTCCCCCTACTAAAATATTTCCTATTTTTATTTCCTTTGTTTTTTTCATAACTATCTCCTTAAATTAAAGATTCAATTTTAAATCCCCATATTTTATCCAATTTTTCTTTCTCATAAATTCTGAAATTATTAAAGAAATTACCCCTGGTAATATAAAGTGTAAAAATAAAACCACTATGTACATTGAAGGACCTGAATCCATCACTGATATTGTTGTAATCTGTCCTACTAAACCACTTGTTCCCATTCCTGCCCCTATTGGACTATTTTTCATTTTAAAAACCATAGTGGCAACTGGACCTAAAATTGCAGAGGTTAAAATTGATGGTATCCATATTTTCCAATTTTTTATAATATTACTCATTTGAAGCATGGAAGTTCCTAAGCCTTGGGCAAAGAATCCTCCCCATCCATTTTCTCTAAAACTAATAACTGCAAAGCCAATCATTTGAGAAGCGCATCCAACTGTAGCTGCCCCTGCTGCTATGCCACCTAATCCTAGCATCATACAAATAGCAACACTACTAATTGGTAAAGTTAAAGCTATTCCAACTAAAACTGAAACAAAAATTCCCATGTAAAATGGTTGTAACTCTGTAGCTCTCATTATTATTTCTCCAAAGGTCCACATTATTTTTGAAATAACTGGTCCTATGGCACTTCCAACTAACATTCCAGCCACTATTGTAAAGGCAGGAGTTAGTATAATATCCAACTTTGTTTCCCTTGATATTAATTTTCCAATCTCCACTCCAACAATTGTAGCAATAAAGGCACATGCAGGGCCACCTAGAAGGTTTCCACTTGCACCTGTAATAGTTGATGCAAACAATACTAAAGGTGGGGCATTTAGTCCATAAGCCACTGCAACACCTATTGCAGCTCCTGTCATTTGGGCACTCATTGCCATTGGAGCAACATCCTTTACCAAATAATCTATACCAAATTTTAATCCCACTGTTTTTAAAATTGTTCCTATAAGAAGTGAGGCAAAAAGACCCATGGCCATGTTACTCATAGCTTTTATTAAATACCTTTCCACACTTATTTTTACATCTTTTTTCTCTAAAAAATCTTTAATATTCACAGTTTCCTCCTAATAATAGTTACCAATTTCTTATAAATATATAAATTTAGAGGGAATCTCTTCCCTCTAAATTGTGTAATAATATTATCTTTCTAAATATTTCATAGGATTTAGAGGTCTTCCATTTTTTCTAATTTCAAAATGTAAATGTGGTCCTGTTACTCTTCCAGTCATACCACTTTGGGCAATAACCTGACCAATTCTAACTCTAGCTCCTCTTTTAACATAAATTTTATTTAAATGAGCATATCTTGTTTCATAACCATCTGCATGTCTTACTTTTATAAGCCTTCCATATCCTCTAGAATATCCAGCAAATATAACTACTCCACTTCTTGCAGCACTTACAGGTATATATCTAGCTCTTAAATCAACCCCTGCATGTAAAATATATCTTTTTAATACAGGATGATATCTGTTTCCAAATGGACTTGTTATTCCTGAATATTTCACAGGCATTTTAAATAAAGAATTCATATTATTTAAAACATCTGGATCTGGATCTTTTAAAAATAATTCTTGACCTATTGATAATTCCTCAGTTTCCAAAACATTGTATAGTTTAATATCTGACAATTCAACTCTAAATTTATAAGCTATTTTATAAAGGGAATCTCCCTTTTTAACTTTATAATAAATTCCATTTATTGAAGGAATAACTATTTCTTGTCCAACTTTTAAATTGCTTGTAACATCAGGGTTATTATTTCTTAAAACAGATAGAGCTACCCCTTGGTTTACAGCTATACCACTTAAAGTATCTCCTGAAACAACTTTATATATTTTTTTTACAGGCATTTGAAATGCTTCTTTTTTATCTTTATCTTGGATTTCTACAGTTTTTTCTTTAATATTATAAACAATCTTCTTCGAATAATAATTACTTGTTAGAAGCATATATCCATCTTCATTTGTTTCATCATTAGTATAATAATCTGCAAATTTAGATAAGTTAACTACTTCTTTACTAAAAGGTCTCAATGTTACAAAACTTATAACCAAACTTATAATTATAGTTAATAAAATAATGATCTTAAAGTCTCTATTTCTTGGCTTTTTATTGTTGCTTTTATTTTCATTTAAATATACATTCAAGACCTTTCCTCCATGTTTTTATATCTTTTTATTAATTCTTCATTATCTTCACTAGAATTTATTTGATTAATTAAATATTTAGCTGCTGAAGTTTTATCTAAACTAGATAAATATCTTCTAAATTTCCATATAATTGGTAATTTTTTGCTATCTATTAAAAGTTCTTCTTTTCTAGTTCCAGATTTTTGAATATCAATAGCTGGATAAATTCTTAGTTGAGATAGACCTCTATCTAAATGAATTTCCATATTTCCAGTTCCTTTGAATTCTTCGTAAATTATATCATCCATTTTACTTCCTGTATCAATAAGAGCTGTTGCAATAATAGTTAAACTTCCACCTTTTCTTATATTTCTAGCTGCTCCAAAAAAGTTTTTTGGATAATATAGAGCACTTGGATCTATACCTCCAGAAATTAATTTTCCACTAGAAGGAATTACTATATTATATGCCCTTGCTAATCTTGTTAAAGAATCCATAAGAATAACAACGTCTTTTCCATTTTCAACTTTTCTTTTAGCTTGTTCTATTATTTCCTCTGTAACTTTTATATGATTTTTAGGATCTTCATCAAAGGTTGAAGAATACACCTTTGCTCCTAAAACATTCTCTTTTATATCTGTAACCTCTTCTGGTCTTTCGTCTATAAGTAAAATTATAACTTCAACATCCTTGTGATTTTTTATTAAAGCATTTGCTATATTACTTATTAAAACAGTTTTTCCTGCCTTTGGAGGAGCTACAATAAGACCTCTTTGACCTTTTCCAATGGGAGCTATTAAATCTATTATTCTACATGATGTATTTTTCTTGTCTGTTTCTAACTTTAATTTTTCAGTTGGATAAGAAGGTGTTAATTCTTCAAAGGCAACTCTAGATTCTGCATCCTTTGTGAAATTTCCATCTACAAACAAAACTCTTCTTAAAGCATAATTTTTTTCATCTCCAACAGGTTTTCTAACTTCTCCAGTTACAATATCCCCTGTTCTCATTTTAAATCTTTTTATTTGTGAGCTTGAAACATATGTATCCTTTTCAACTGAAGTTTCTCTTAAAAATCCGTACCCATCAGTCATTACATCTAATTTCCCACTAGCTATAACATAACCAGGATTGTTTTCCATATAATTTTCCAAAACCTCTATTAATTCCTTTTTTTTCTTTTTGGAAGAATCGTATATACCCAATTGTTTACATATTTCAATTAATTCTTTTAATAAAAAATTTTCTAGGTCCAATATCTTCTCCTCTCTAAAATTATACTTAATCCACAACTTCCCCATAAAGAGTCCATGTTTTACATTGGTTAATTTTAATATTTACAAATTGCCCCTTTAAAGAAGGATCTCCTTTAAATAAAACAACTTTATTTGAAGAAGTTCTACTTGAAAGCATGTCTTTATTCTTTCTACTTGCCCCTTCAACTAAAACTCTTTCAATTTTCCCATAATATTCTTTACTAACTTCATTAGACATTTCTGTTTGTAAGGAAATTAATCTTTGTAATCTATCCTTTTTAACTTCTTCTTCTATTTGTTCTTCCATTTCCCCAGCTTTTGTTCCAGTTCTAATAGAATACATGAACATAAAGGCTGTGTCATATTTTGCTTTTTTTACAACATCTAAAGTATCTTTGAAATTTTCCTCTGTTTCTCCAGGGAAACCTACTATTATATCTGTGCTCAAGGCAACATCTGGTATTCTAGATTTTAATTTATCCACTAACTCAAGGTATTGTTCCTTAGTATATCCTCTGTTCATATCATTTAAAATCTTAGTTGACCCAGATTGTAAAGGCACATGAACACTTCTTGCTATTTTAGGATTTCTTGCAATAACATCTATTACGTCATCAGTGAAGTCCCTTGGATGTGGAGATATAAATCTAATAAGGAAATCCCCCTCTATATCTGCTATACCTTGTAAAAGATTAGCAAAGGTTTCTCCCTCAGAAAGACCTTTCCCATAGGAATTTACATTTTGTGCAAGTAACATTATTTCTTTATATCCTTTTTTTACATATTCCTTAGCTTGATTAATTAATTCTTCCATTGGTATGTATTTTTCTCTTCCTCTAACATAGGGAACTATACAATAGGTACAAAAGTTATTACACCCATAACCTATAGTCATAGAAGCTGTTATATCATTATTAAAATCTGCATCTATTCTTGGAGGTAACTCATCGTCATATCCTGTTAAGACAACATGTTTTAATTTCTTATCTCTTAATTTTCCAGCTTTTATAACCTCTTGAACCTTTTCTATTTTTTCTAGAGCTTCTGGTATCTTTGAGATATTTTGATTCCCCATAATTATATCAATGCATGGGAATTTTTGTAATAATTTTTTTCCTTGTTCTTGAGCAAAGCAACCAGTTATTATTATTTTGGTTCCCCTTGCATCTCTAGCTTTTTTTAATTCTCCAAGCTTACCATATATTTTTGTTGCAGCTCCTTCTCTCACTGTACATGTGTTTAAAAAAACCATATCGCTTTCTTCTATTTTTTCAGTTATATTATAACCTAAATCTTCCATTATTGTTCTTATTTTTGCACTTTCGTTTACATTCATTTGGCATCCATAAGTTATTACAGTTGCATTTTTAGACATTTTTCCTCCATATTTTACGCTTAATTTATCTTAAAAATTATATCACGGTAGCTAGTTTTTTTCAAATAAAAGCTTATTTAAATATCTCCCCAGCTTCTAAGTACCATAAGAAAAGATCTATATGATCCATTGGAATATCTGTTTCTTTACAAAACATTCTCATTTTTTCTTCTATGTCCAAATATAATTTTTTTGTTAAAGTTTTAGGCACTTCCTCTATTATTTCAAGTCTAACTAAATTTTTAAGTATATGTCTATCTAATATTGCTATATTGTCCCCAAAACCTATATTTCTTAAAAAATGTCCTGCCTCTTTATATGCCATTCCCTTTATATTCTTAACTATCCATTCTCTCTTTTCTTCAACTGTACCTAAAGAACTAAAAAAATCTTTAGTTATTATTTTCCCATTTTCATCAGTCATTTTTTCCCTTAGCTCAACTAAATATCTAGCTTTATTATTTTTAAATCTAACTATATTTAAATATTCAGATAATTCCTCTGCTGGAGCCTTAAATAAAACTCCCTCTTCCCTCATGGTTGTAATTGCTTTCCATGCATTTCTTGCCTTTGATTGGGGAGTTAAAATACAAAAAGAAAGTTCTGCGTGAATATCTTCATTGCTTCCTTTTTCCCATATATTTCTATATTCCTCTAATCTCTTTTCTATACTAGGTTTTATTTCTAAATATTTATCTTGTACCTCATAAAAATATTTATTTTTCATTTCTTTCTCCCTTCTACTGAAAGACTTTTAACCAAGCTAATATTTTTGTAGCTAGTTGTTTATCTTTATTTATAAATCTGTGAGTTGCCCCTTCTATAATTTGTCCACAAAAGTTAGGACATTTTTTTAATTTTGTTTTTATTAAATTTAAATCTTCCCTTGCTGATGAGATTATAACACTGTCATGTTCTGCTAATATCATACAAATTGGCTTATCTATTTTGGAAATAATTCCAAAATCATCTGGATTATCCATTATTGGAAATCTATCAACTGAACTTCCCTTTTTAAAGCCATTCATTGTTCTTGCACTTACTGGAAATATTCCACCAACTATTTTTTTAGAAAGTAATTCTTTCCCTCTTCCAGAATTTACAAGGTCTTCAGCCTCTTTTAATGTTTCCTTTTCATAATTATTGAAATATCCACAAGCATCAGGAATGGAAATAAATAAAAATTTATCTATTTCTGAGCTTCCTTTAACAGCAACATAATGTAAATTTTTACATCCTCCCATGCTGTGACTGGCAAGTATTATTTTTTTATAACCTAGTTCTTTAGCTTTTTCAACCCAAGCTTCAATATCGTAAACACTTTCTGAAAATTTTTCATAGGTTGAACCTATAATTTTATTTCTTCTTTTTCCTGTTGTCCTATCCTTTACAACAATACTATTAATAACCCCATATCCCCTTGTGTGACAAAATATAAAACCATAACCAGCAGCAGATAAGTCTCTACCAACCTGTTGAGCAAAACAATTTTCTATTATATTGTCATACATTCCGTGAATTAAAATAACACAAGTTTCCCTATTTTTAGGTTCCCAATGCCCTCCTAATAAATTCAATCCATCTAGGGTATCTTTGTGAATTAATTTCATTTAAAATTCACCTTCAAAGGTTATTTCAGCTCCCCCTTGAAGAAGTACACTGTTTTCTAATACTGTTACTTTTAAATCTCCTCCCTCTGCAATAACTTCAACTTCTTTATCCACTAATCCTAATTTATTTGCAACTAATCCTGCAGAGCAAGACCCTGTTCCACAAGCTAGAGTTCTTCCTGCTCCCCTTTCCCATGTGTAAATTTTAAGTCTTTTATTGTTTTCAACATAGATAAAGTTTACATTTGTTTTTTTAGGAAAAAGAGGATGTTTTTCTATTTTTGCACCTATATCATTAATATCAAATTCATCTTCACTATCCATAACTATAACAGTATGAGGAACTCCTAAATATATTGAAGAAAATTTTATAATTTTCCCATCTATATCCATTTCTCTATTAAATACTTCTTCCCCCTCAAGTAAAACTGGAACTTCACTTGGTTTAAATCTAGGATTTACTATTTCAACTTCTACTTTTTTCACATGTCCATTTTCTGTTTCTAAATTTATATTTTGAATTCCTGCTAAAGTTTCAACTGTAAATTTATCTTTTTTTTCTATTATACCCTTTTCATATACAAATTTAGAAAAGCATCTAATACCATTTCCACACATTTCCCCTTGGGACCCATCACTGTTATAATAATACATTTTTATATCTGAATTTTCACTTGGAAGAGCTACCATTATCCCATCTCCCCCAACACCAAATCTTCTATCACACATTTTTTTTATTTTAGGAACTATATCCTCTAGTTTATACTTATACCCATCAAACAATAGAAAATCATTTCCTGCCCCTTGCATTTTTGTAAATTTCATATAATCACCTCAATTTTATTTTTCGTATATATGCTTATAAATAATTGAATATAAATCCCCTTTAATTATTGGTTTTTCTAAAATATCATTCATTCCAGCCTTTAATATATTTTCCTTTTCATTTTGGAAAACCCCTGCAGTTACAGCTATAATAGGTATTGTTTTACTGTTTTCTCTATTTAACTGTCTTATTTTCTTTGCAGCTTCTATCCCATTCATTACAGGCATTCTTATATCCATTAGTATTGCAGAATATTCCTTTGAGAAAAGTTGAAATCTTTGTACAGCTTCTAACCCATTTCTTGCAATTTCAACTTGTAATCCCTTGTATTCAAGTAATTTTTTTATTACTTCTATATTTAATTCGTGATCTTCTGCTACTAATATCTTTTCCCCTTTAAAAGAGATATTTTTATTTTTATTTCTCATTTTTATATCTTCATTGATTTTAATTTTTTTATTTAAATTTTTTGACTCTAACATAACTTCTATTTTAAATTTTGTTCCAATATTTTTTTTACTTTCTATTTCTATATTTCCATCCATTAAATCAACTATATTCTTGGAAATAGCTAGCCCTAGACCACTTCCCCCATATTTAGAAGACGTTCCTAATCCCTCTTGGGAAAAAGGTTCGAATATATGTTCTATAAAATTTTTGCTTATGCCACGTCCAGTATCTTCAACTACAATTAATAGCCTTGAAAACCCATTCTTTTCAGATATCTCTTCACAACTTATTTTTACCTTTCCTAAAACATCTGTAAATTTTATAGCATTGGAAATTATATTTATTAATACTTGTTTAAATCTAATTTCATCTCCTATATAATATTCCTTTACCCCTTCTTTTTTTATAAATTCATAGGTTATGTTTTTATTTTTAGCTTGTACTTCACACATTAAATTTATATCTTGAAAGAATTTATCAGTATTAATTAGTTTCTTATCCAACACTAGTTTTCCACTTTCAATTTTTGATATTTTTAATACATCATTTATTAGGGATAGTAAATAGTCAGATGAGGATTTTATTTTAGTTAAATAGGATTTTATTTCCCATTTTCCTTTATAATCTATTTCATTTAAAGCTATTTCAGACATACCAATTATTACATTTATTGGGGTTCTTATTTCGTGACTTATTTTTGATAAAAAATTAGTTTTAGATACCTTAGCAGCCTCTGCAGATTTTAAAGCTAGTTCCAAGGCTTCAATATTATCCTTTTGTTTTTCATAAATTTCTGTAACATCAGTTCTTATAACATAAAAAATATTGCTGTTTTTTTGTAGATAAAATGCTTTTAGTTTTTTTATTTTTATATTTTTTTTATCATCATAACCTTCATAATAAAAAACTATTTCCTTATTTTTAAACAGGCTTTCAACTATATAATCAAAACTGAAATGTTCACTAACTCTTTCTTTATCATCTTCTTTAACATAATTTTCTAAAAAATATTGAAATAATTCTTCAATATTTTTTCCATCTTTAATTTCAATATTATTTATATATTCTTTATCTGTATAAAGGGTATAATTTTTGTTTTTGGAATTTATTTTAGCAATAAAATCAAATTCTGAATACAGTAAGCTTCCCATTAAATTTTCCAAAGACTTTTCTTTATTTATATTTCTAGATATCCCCAAGGCTTTTGAATTTTTCCCATATTGAGTTTCTGTTATTTCATATTTTATTTCTCGCCACTGAATACTATTATCATAGAAAAACTTTATAGCTTTATTTACACTTTTTTCCCCTCTTTTTAATTCCTCATGTAGGTATCTAAAGTCTTCAATTCCATCCTTGTGAACTATATTAGAGTCTATTATACTTTCAATTCCATTTTCCATTTTTTCAGGGAAATTAAATTTTTCTATTAGTTTATATCCTGGTATAACTATATTGTTTATTATGTCATATTCCCAAAAATAAATATTACTTTGTTCTAAACTGTTTTTTAAAATCATTTCATTTTCTCTACAGAGCATGATACTTGAATTTATCAGACTTACCCCTTCTGCTAATTTAGTTTCTAATAAATCTTCAATATAAAAATTCATGCTAGATGGAAAAGAACAAATATCATTTTTAAATATTTCAATTAAATTTCTTTTGTTTTCACAAATTTCATTTGGATTACTTCCTATATATTTCAAATCTTCAGAAAACCAGCTTGCTGCTGCTTTAGCATTTCTTTTTTCAAAATAATCTTTAAAGAATTCTTTCACCACTTCCTTAGGTTTTTTCAATTTATAAAACATGGAGCCTCCCATTAATTTTAATCATATTTTCACATATGTTAAATCATAATACATTATATTCTATTATTAAAAAAATTTCAAAGATTATATTTTTAAAAAAGAAAAAAAATTAGTGATGATATTTCAACACTAATTTTTTATTTACTTTATTTTTTTAAATACAGGTTTCATTTTATCAAATGTTGTGATATATTTAACACCTAATTTCTCTAATATGTCATAGGCTTTATCCATATCCATAAATATATGCTCTTTTATATGGGCATCTGATCCAATTGTTATTATTTTTCCTCCTAATTCCAAATATTTTTTTAATATTTCAAATTCAGGATAAACTCTATTTTCTTTATACCTGTATCCTGAAGTATTTATCTCAATACCCTTTCCCTTGGACACTAAAGTTTTTAATATTTTTATAATAATATCCCAGTGCTCATTTAAATCCATTCCACTAAATGAAGACCCTCCATATCTAGTTACAAAATCCAAATGACCAAATACATTAAATTTATTATAAGTTTCTACATTTTTTAAAACTGTCTCAAAATATAGATTTTAAAGTTCATATCTAGTTTTTCCCCTTTGTAAAAGCCCTGAAGCTAGATCTATTTTATTTATAGCGTGATTTGAAGCTATTACAAAATCAAAATCATACTTATCAACTATACTCTCTAAATATTTACTTGTTTCAGGTTGGACCCCTATTTCAATACCATATTTTATAATTATGCTCTTTTTATATTTTTCTTGTAAACTTAAGACTTTATTTTTATAAGCATCTAAATCTAAAGTCCATTTATCCCAATCAATATATAATAAATCATATTCCAAATGATCAGTTATAGCAATTTCATCTAACTGTAACTCAATTGATTTTTTTACTATTTCTTCTAGATTTTCCTCTGAATCCCCTGAAAATTCACTGTGTATATGATAATCTACTTTATACATAAGCATACTCCTATTATTACATTCTATCTACAGTTTTTATTCCAAGTAAATCTAATCCTTCTTTTAAAGTTTTTGCAACTCTATCAATTATTAAAAGTCTTGATTTTAAAATGTCGTCCTCTTGGTTTAATATAGGACAAGCATTGTAGAAAGTATTGAATTTTTTAGCTAGCTCAAATAAATAATCTGTAACTAAGTTTGGCTTATAATTTTCCCCTGCTTTTTGCACCATTGTTGGGAATAAAGTTAAGAAAGTTACTAATCCTCTTTCAGACTTATCAGTTATTTTAATTCCTTGATCCTTAGCCACTTCTTTTCCAAGACCTTCTGCCTTTCTTAAAATAGATTGAATTCTTGCATATGAATATTGTAAGTAAGGAGCTGTATTTCCATCAAAGCTTAAGATTTTCTTCCATTCAAAAATTATTGGACTTTGTTTATTTTGAGAAAGATCAGCATATTTAATTGATCCTACACCAACAACCTCTGCAATATTTTCCTTTTCCTCTATGGATAAACTAGGATTTTTTTCTTCTATAATTTCAAAGGCCTTTTTCTTAGCTTCATCTAATAGTTGTTCTAATTTAATTACATTTCCCTTTCTTGTTGAGAAAATTCCATCTGCAAATCTCATAATTCCAAACCAAAGATGTACTTTTTCAACTTCCCATCCTAGCATTTCTGTTATTTTGAAAAATTGTCTAAAGTGATCTTGTTGTCTTTCATCTGTTAAATATATCATTCTATTTAAGTTATAGTTATCTTTTCTATATTTAACTGTTGCTATATCTGAAGTTGAATATAGGAATGCTCCATCTTTTTTTTGAACAATACATGGGAAAAGGTTTTCCTTTTCATCAAAGAATACAACCTTTGCACCTTGATCTTCAACTGCTATTTTTTTATCTTCTAATTCTTTTATAACTTCTGGCATTATAGAATGATAAAATGATTCTCCATAATATGTGTCAAAGGAAATATCCATTCTCTTATATATTTTATTATATTCATCTAGAGATACTCTAATAAATTCTTGCCATAATTTATAATTTTCTTCATCTCCATCTTGAAGTTTTTTAAGTTCTGCTCTAGCTTGATCTTCTAGTTCAGGATGAGATTCACTTTCTTGAGCAAATTTAACATAAACTCTTTCCAATTCCTCAATTGGATTTTTTTCATAGGCTGCTTTATCAAGCCAATTATTATAACCAATTATTAATTTCCCAAATTGAGTTCCCCAATCACCTATATGGTTATCTGAAACTGTAGTATAACCTAAAAATTTAAATATTCTTTTTATTGAATCTCCAATTATTGTTGATCTTAAATGTCCAATATGCATTCTTTTTGCTATATTAGGTGAAGAGTATTCGATTAATACTTCCCCATCTTTATCTAAATCTTGAAAATCAAAATTTTCTGTTGTCATTTTTGAAATATATTTTCCTAGATAAGAATCCTTCAAATATATATTTATAAAACCAGGCCCTGCAACTTCTAATTTTTCTATTATTTCATTTTCTTCCATTGCTTCCACTATGTTTTCTGCTATTTTTCTAGGATTTCCTCCTATTATTTTTGAATTCATCATAGCAAAATTTGTTTGAAAATCTCCAAACTTTTCATTAGTTGCTATTGAAATTTCAATAGGTCTTAACTCTTTCTCACTATAAATTTTATTTATAATTTGCATAAATACTTCTTCAATGTACTTTTCTATTCTTAACATATTTTTCTCCATTTTAATTTATTTTAACAACAAAAAAAGGACCTTAGTCCTTATAAAGAAATAATTCCAGTCTACCGTCTCCCCTTTGGTTTTGGTCGCCAAAATAATAAGTGGTAGTCAGTTAATGCAAACATACAGGGTCCGTAAAACCTAAGCAGTCGTGACTAATCTGAATTGTCTGCAACAGAGCCAACCCCCTAAGCGACCATAGGCCCAAAACCTCTAGGGATAACGCATAGACCAGAATCTTTATTTCTTAACAGGATTATATCATATATTTTATCTTATTTCAATATGCTTATTTAGAACTTGTTTTGTCTTCCTTGTATGTAGATGATACATACAATTCCTCTAACTGACTTTCATCAACTTTGTTAGGGGCTTCTGTCATCAAACATTGTCCTTTGTTTGTTTTAGGGAATGGAATAACGTCTCTTATTGATTCTTCCTTAAGCATTACCATTAACCATCTATCAATTCCAAAGGCAAGTCCCCCATGAGGTGGTGCTCCAAATTTAAAGGCATCTATAAAGAAACCAAATTTTTCTTTAGCTTTTTCTGGAGTTAGTCCTAATTTTTCAAATACTTTAGCTTGAACTTCTGGATTATGAATTCTTATACTTCCTCCACCAATTTCACTACCATTTAAAACTAAGTCATAGGTATTAGTTCTTATGTTCATATCCCCTGCTAGGAATTTTTCCATATCTTCTTCCATTATTGAAGTGAAGGGATGGTGTTCAGCCTTGTATCTTCCCTCTGCTTCGTCATAATCAAACATAGGGAAATTAATAACCCATAGGAATTTAAATTCATCTTTATTGTATAAGTTTAATTCTTTTCCTAATTTCAATCTCAATGCACCTAAAGCTGCGTATACTACCTTAGCCTTATCTGCAATTATCATAATTACATCTCCAGTTTTAGCTTCTGTTTTCTCTATTATAGCATTTATTTCCTCTTCACTAAAGAATTTTGCAATTGGAGATTTTATTCCATCTTCAGTAAGTTTTATCCAAGCTACTCCCTTGGCTCCAAAATAAGTTTTTGCATAGTCTTCATATTCTCCTAATATTTTTCTAGAGAATTTTTCTGCAACACCTGGAGCTACAATAGCTTTAACAAGTCCTCCATTTTCAACTGTTGATTTAAATGCTTTAAATCCACAATTTCTTGAAATTTCACTTATATCCTTTAATTCAACACCAAATCTTGTGTCAGGCTTATCTGATCCAAATCTTTCCATTGCATCAATCCATTCTAATTTAGGGAAATCATAATTTGACACTTCCCCTGTTACTGCATTAAAAACAGTTTTAGCAAGTCCTTCTATTTCTTCAATAACATCATTTAGTTCAACAAATGACATTTCAATATCAAGTTGAGTAAATTCTGGTTGTCTATCTGCTCTTAGATCTTCATCTCTGAAACATTTAGCTATTTGGAAATATTTTTCTACTCCAGCTATCATCAATAGTTGTTTAAATATTTGTGGAGATTGAGGTAGTGCATAAAAATCCCCTGGATTAATTCTACAAGGTACTAAGAAATCCCTTGCTCCCTCTGGAGTTGATTTAGTTAAAATTGGAGTATCCACATCCATAAATCCCTTTGAATCCATATAATTTCTAATAGCCATAATCATTTTATGTCTCATTTTTAAATTATTTATCATTTCAGGTCTTCTTAAATCTAAATATCTATATTTAAGTCTAATACTTTCACTTAAACCTTCATCATTCATTTGGAAAGGTAATGTATCACAGTTGTTTAATATATCAATTGCCACTGCAAAAACTTCAATTTCCCCTGTGGGAATGTTCATATTTTTACTGTATCTTTCTCTAACTTCCCCTTGAACTCTTATTACTGATTCTGTTTTTATTCTTTGAGCTGTTTCCACAACTTCTTTAGAAGCAACATCTATATCAAATACTACTTGAGTAATTCCCTCTCTATCTCTTAAATCAATAAAAGTTAATCCTCCTAAATCTCTTTTTGTAGAAACCCATCCTGATAAAGTAACTTTTTTCCCTATATCTTCACGCCTAAGTTGGCCTAGATTATGACTTCTATATATCATATCCTATTCTCCTCTCCTTTGTATTTATCTTTATTTTTTTATTCTTTCTATAGCTTGTTCCACTGTTAATTCCTCTTGTGTTCTATCTAGGAAATTTTTAACTATTACAGTGTTCTTTTCAATTTCATCTCCGCCTATTATGATAGCATAATTTACAGCTAATTTCTCAGCTTTTTTCATATGACTTCTCATTCCTTTTTTATTAAAGTCAATTGCCAATCTAATTCCTGCTTTTCTTAGGGTATCTGCTGTTTTCATAGCATATTCTCTAGATTCTTCCCCTAACCAAATAATATAGGCATCTGTTTCCTTTTGTTTCATATCATCAAGTAACATCATCATTCTTTCAACACCTGCTGCAAATCCAAATGCAGGTATATCTTTGTCTCCAAGTTGTTTTAGTAATCCGTCATATCTTCCTCCACCTAAAACTGTTCCTTGAGATCCTAATTTATTAGTTACTATTTCAAACACTGTACTAGAGTAATAATCCAATCCCCTTACAAGTTTTGGGTTTTCCACAAAGGGAACATTATAAAGAGTTAAATATTTTTTCACTGTTTCATAATGGTCTTTTTCCTCAGGTGATAGAGAATCTATTATACTAGGTGCAGTTTCTGTATGTTTTTTACAAGTTTCATTTTTACAATCTAAAACTCTCAAAGGATTTGTTTCAAATCTTCTTTGACAGTCTTCACATAATTCTTCTCTTATTGGGGTTAAATAATCAATTAAAGCTTTTCTATATTTAACACGGGAATCATTTCCCCCTATTGAATTTATAGTTACTGCTAAATCTGTTATCCCTAATTTTTCAAGTAAATGATAACCCATTGAGATAACTTCAGCATCTAAAAGTGGAGAAGACTCTCCTAAAACCTCAACTCCAACTTGATTAAATTCTCTTTGTCTTCCAGCTTGAGGTCTTTCATATCTGAACATTGAACCCATATAGTAAAATTTAGATAATTCTTCCCTTGCATAAATTTTATTCTCTAAATATGCTCTTACAACTGAAGCTGTTCCTTCAGGTCTTAAAGTAAGACTTCTATCTCCTCTATCTTTGAATGTATACATTTCTTTTTCAACAACGTCTGTTGCTTCCCCTATACCTCTTTTAAAAAGATCTGTTTCTTCAAATATAGGAGTTTTTATTAATGAATACCCGTAAGAATTAAATAATTCTTCAACTATCCTATTAATATAAGCATATTTAGTACCTGTTTCTCCTAATATGTCCTTTGTTCCTCTAACTGCTTTTATTAATTTCATATTTCCCTCCTAAATTTATCTATTTTTCCATAATCTATCTAATTTTTCTTTAATTTGATTTTCATATTTATTATTTCCTGGTTTATAATATTTTGTATATTCCTTCATATATTTTGCATATACAAAGTTCCCTTCATAATCATGGGGATATTTATAGCCCACAGGTTTATCCTTTATGTTACTTGGAACCTCTTGTAAATCTCCAGATTTAATATTTTCCAAAGCAGAGTTTATTCCATTATAGCACGAACTACTTTTACTTGAAATTGCCAAATAAATAACTGCGTGGGCAAGGATTATCCTAACTTCTGGCATACCTATTCTCTCTGTTGAATCATAGGCTGCATTTGCAATTAAAAGAGCCTCTGGATTAGCCATACCTATATCTTCACTTGCTGAAATAACAAGTCTTCTAGCTATATATTTTGGATCTTCTCCCCCATATAAAAGTCGTCCCATCCAATACACTGCAGCGTCAGGATCACTTCCCCTTATACTTTTTATCATAGCTGATATTATATTATACTTATCCTCTTCCTTGTGAAAGGAAGCCTTTCTTTTTGCAAAGATTTCCTCTATATTTTCATCATTTTCACCAGTGGAATTATTTGCATATAGTTCTAAATAATTTAAAGCTATTCTACTGTCTCCATTTGAAATATCTAAAATAATATTTTTTATTTTTTTAGGTAAGATTTTATTTAAATAATTCTCCCCTCTTTTTAAAATTTCAGTTAAATCTTCCCTCTCTAGAGATTTAAATTCAAAAACTAGGCATCTAGAAAGAAGAGCATTATTAATATTGTGGTATGGATTTTCTGTGGTAGCTCCTATCAAAATTAAAACTCCTGTTTCAGTATAGGAAAGTAGAGCATCCTGTTGCATTTTATTAAATCTATGAATCTCATCTAAAAATAAAACTGTTTTTTTATTATATAATTCTATTTCTCTTTTGGCCTTTACAACTATCTCTCTAATATCACTTAAGGTAGCTATAGTTCCATTTATATTTTCTATATTACATTTTATTTCATTTGAAATTATTTCTCCCAATGAACTTTTCCCACAACCTGGAGGACCAAACAAAATCATATTACTAATATTTCCAGTTTGTATCATGTTAGTAAGAATTTTATTATCTCCAATTAATTGTTTTTGACCTATAAATTCTTTTAAGATTTTAGGTCTTAGTTTCATTGAAAGGGGTTTTGCATTTTCATAATTACCTTGGAATAAATTTTGCATTTTAATCACCACCTTAAAATAAATATCAATTAAAAAGACGTGCTATATAACACGTCTTTAATTGTTTTATCTTGATGAGTATAGGTACACTAAAAGTGCTACAATTATAAATAAAGCTGCTACAATTTTTGTAGCTTTTGCTAAAGGACCTCCATCTTTGGATATTCCAAAAACTGCGTTAGATCCTCCCATCCCCATGCTACCTGACATACCATTACTACGATCAGGTTGAATAATAACTAAAATTATCAATGCTAATGCTAAAATAAATAATAGCACTGTCAATAAACTTTCCATTTGTTTCCCCCTATCATTTCTATTTCCTAAAATATATTATAATACAGAAAAGCCTAAATTAAAAGAAAATTTTATTATATTTTTTTTACTTTAAATTTTTTTTTAAAATACTTTCCAATTCTGATTTTTCAATAGGTTTCCCTAAATGTCCATTCATTCCAACTTTTAAAGATTTTTTAATATCTTCCTCATAATCATTTGCTGACACTGCAATAATCACAATTTTTTCATTAAATTCTCTTATTTTTTTAGCTGCTTCTAATCCATCCATAACTGGCATTCTAATGTCCATAAGTACTGCATCATAATTATTTTTTCTTATCATTTCAACTGCTATTTTACCATTTTTAGCTTCCTCTACAACTAACCCTAAACTATGTGAAATTTTTCTTAATATTATTCTATTTATTTGAATATCATCACATATTAGTATCTTTTTATTTTTCAAAGACATTTCTTGGTCTATACCTTTATTTTTTTCAAGTTGTAAGAATTGTTCCTCTGTTAAGATAGTACAAGGAATAGTCACTATAAACTCTGTTCCTTTATTTATCTTAGAAATACAATTAATGGTTCCATTCATTTTATCTACTAATTTTTTAGTTATTGATAATCCAAGTCCCATACCTTTATTGTTATTTGAAAATCTATTTTTTTCCCTAGTAAAGGATTTGTACATCATATTTTTTTGAAATTCTTCACTAATCCCCATACCGTTATCTTTAATTTTAAAAGTATAGTAACCTTTAGTTTCACTTTCCAATTTTAAAGTATTTTCCCATAAAATTTCCCCTTTAAAATTAGTATACTTTATGGAATTATTTAAGATATTTATTAAAATTTGTTCTAATCTTTTCTTATCTATATTTATATAATAATTGTTTCTATCTCTTTTTATTTTAAAATCTATAGCTTTTTCATTGATTTTAAAATTTATAATTTTTTCCACTTCTTCAATTATATTTTCTAATTTAATGTTCTCTAATTCTAAATCCATATTATCATTTTCTATATCTTGTAAATCCAATATATCATTTAATAAACTTAGTAAATAATAAGAACTTTCCCTTATGTGTTCAAAATAAGACTTGCAATTGTTTTTTTTACATTCCTCTAGCCCAAGGTTTGTCATTCCAATTATTGAATTCATAGGAGTTTTCATGTCATGGGACATATTTGATAAAAAATTTGATTTTACTTTATTTGCATATTCAGCTTCAGATTTTGCCTTTGATAATTTTTTGTAAATTTTATTTTTTTGAAGTGCGTACATAATTAAAATTGTAGATATAAGACTAAGAATCATAATAATTACCTTTAATCCATACAATGTGAAGAAATTGCTGAACACTGATTTATTATCATTTATATCTAAATTTGATAGGGCTATTTTATAAATTTTATCCCTTCCTAAATAATTTACAACTTTGTTTATTGAACTTTGTAAAAGAAAATTATCATCTTTACTCATTAATTTTAAATTCCCATATATTTCTTCCAAATAAATCATAGTTAAATTACTATACTTTAGATCCTTAAATAAATATGGAACCCTTATTTCATTTATCAAAGCTTTATCTATACTTCCATTGGCAACTGCATCTGCCATTTTATTAGCATTTTCATAAAAATAAAAGTTATATTTTTTATCTCTACTCTTTATTTTTTCACTTATTTCCCTATCTTTATTTAATACTCCAATATTTAGATTTCTTAAAAAATCAACCTTATTATTTCTATCCTTTATATAAATATAATTAATTCTAAAAATACTATCTGGATCAAAGGAGTTCTTTTCTTTATTTGATATTTTTTCCACAGAATCTAAAAAATAATCATATTTTTCAAGTATTTCATCCCTACTCATATCCTTATTAACTAGTACAAAATTAACTTTTAAATTTAATCTTTTTCCTATTTCTTTTAGTGCATTTATATATGCACCTACAGGTTTCCCAGTAACTTCATCCTTCCAATTTAAAGGCTTTATATCCTTTACTGCAACTGTAATTTTACCTAAATTTTTTAAATATTCAGCTTCTGGTCTTGTTAATAAAAATTTATTGTTTACCTTGGACTTATAATATTTTTTATACAAATAGGTTCTTATGTCATATCTTTCCATAAATAGATTTTCATAATTTTCATTAAATATATCCATAGCTTTGGATCCCTTTAAAGACATGGCAAATAAAGGTTTAGTTGAAAATTCTCCAACCTTTTTTAAACTGTTGTTATATCTCATATACTCAACAGCTATTAAATCAACCTCATGATTTTTTAATCCCTCTAACATTTGATCTTTACTAAAATATTGCTTTTCTTCATAATTTATTTTATTTTGTAAAGAATATCTTCTAAAATCTTTAATTAAAGAAGGACAGTAGTATCCTACTTTTTTGTTGTTTAATTTTGAAAAATCATTGTAATAGTAATCAGAATTTGGTAATGCATATATTATACCCTTGGAAACTCCTAGATCAAAGTTAGAATAACTATAATCATTTACTCTCTTTTCATCTTTTCTTCCAACTAGTATAATGTCTAGTTCTTTATTCTTTAACTTTCTTTCAAGTTTTGACCAAGTGTCACTAATTAATCTATAATGGGTATTTGATAATTTTTCTAAATTATTAAATATTTCCCCTGCATAACCAGTTCTATTCCCATTTTTTTCATACACTACAAAATCATTAAAATCTAAATATCCCACCTTTATTTCCCTTGAATATCCCCATTTATATAGAAACAAAAACATGATTACAATTATATATTTAAATGTTATTTTAATCCTAAAATTTGCAATCATAATAAGTCTCCTTTTTTTTTGAAAATAATATCATTTTATTATACCCTTTATTTATACATTTTTAAAGAGTTTCTTTTTTGTTTGATATTAATAACCCAAGAAAGGTAAATAAAACTCCTATAGATGACATTATTGTTAATTTTTCATTTAAAACTATCATAGATGTTATTACAGTTACAATTGGAATTAAATATATAAACAAGCTAGCTCTCACAGGACCTAAAGCTTTAACAGTATAATTCCAAGTAACAAAACAAATGGCTGAGGCTCCTATTCCTAAAAATAATAAATTAAATAGATATTTTGGTTCTAAAATCTCACTTATCCCAATATTAAAATCAAAGAAATGTAAAGCTGGAAGCATAAATACTATCCCATATGCAAAGGTTCTTCTGGTAACTTGTATTGTATTATATCCATAACTTCCTAGTATCCTTGTTAAATTTCCATATATTCCCCAAATCATAACAGATGTAACAGCTAATAAATCTCCAATTGGATTTATTTTAAAAGCGGAAGCTCCACTAAAACTTATAAAACTTATTCCTGTTAAAGCTAGCAAAAAACCTATGAAGAAATTTCTATTTAATTTTTCTTTTTTCTTCATAAAAATATACCCAACTATTCCAGTAAAAAATGGAACAAGGGCACTTATAACCCCAACATTTGAAGCCATTGTAAAGGTTAGAGCTATATTCTCTAGTAAATAAAATAAAGTTACCCCTGTTAATCCTGCTAGGGCAAAATAAATTTCTTGTTTTTTATCTTTTATCTTTAAAGGTTTTGGATATAGAATAATTAAAAAAATTAAACCCATTAAAAATCTTGTGAATAGTATCTCTATTGGGTTAAAAACTTCCAATAAAACCTTTGTGGAAATATATGTTATTCCCCAAAAAAATACTGTTATAAACCCTGTTGTATTCCCTGCTATTTTTTTACTTTTCATCTCTTCTCCCATATATTTTATAATTAATTTTTAAATAATACTTATTTGTTTTAAAAATATTATACTGTATATTGAATTTATATGTAACATTTTATTTTGCTAGAAGAAAATATTTTTAAACAAATTAGAGGTTTTTTCGTCTAATATTAATAGTTATAACAAATATATTAATTGGGGAGGCAAAAATGGACGATATAAGAATTCCTTTAATAGGGGAAAAAGCGCCTGCATTTAAGGCTATGACAACAAAGGGTAAAATCAAATTCCCTGAAGATTTTTCTGGAAAATGGGTAATCCTTTTTTCACATCCTGCAGACTTCACACCAGTATGTACTACTGAATTCATGAGATTTGCAATAATGGATGAAGAATTTAAAAAAATGAATACTGAACTTATAGGGCTTTCTATAGATTCCCTTTCAAGTCATATTGCTTGGCTTAGAAGTATTGAAAAAATGACATGGGGAGATTATACTGGGCAAAAAGTTAATTTTCCTGTAATAGCTGATATTAGTATGAAAGTTTCTAAATTATATGGAATGATTCACCCTAGTGCTGCTAATACACAAACTGTTAGAGCAGTTTTCATTATAGATCCAACTGGTGTTATTAGAACTATTTTATTCTACCCTGCATCAACTGGAAGAAATTTTGATGAAATTAAAAGAACTTTAATATCTCTTCAAAAAGTAGATGAAATGAATATAGCTACACCATCAAACTGGGTTCCTGGTGATGATGTAATAGTTCATTTACCTGAAAGTAAAGAAGAAGCTGACAAACTAATGGAAATGGGTGAATCAGAAGGTTATCATTCCCTTGACTGGTATCTTACTTTTAAAAAAGAAAAATAAATCTCTATTTAATAATCCCTTCAGTTTAAATACTGGGGGGATTTTTTAATATACATGTTGATTTTAGAAGAAAAATGGACTATTATTAGTATCAAGTAAGGAAATTAAATAAGGAGAAAATTATGAAACCATTAATAGGAATAACTTGTAACTATAGTCTTGATGATAAACCTGGAGTAAGTGCACATATTGGAGTTGCTGGGCAAAAATGGCAAATGCTTGCAGATAATTATATTGATTCTGTTTTTAATGCTGGTGGAATCCCTGTGATTATACCAATTAATAAAAATTTAGAAAATTTAAATTCTTTAGTTGAAAAATTAGATGGAATTTTAATTTCTGGAGGAAATGATATTGAACCAAACTTATATGGGGAATTTATATCTAAAGAAGTTGGAATTCTTTGTCCACAAAGGGATAAACAAGAAATTGAACTTGTTAAATATATTATAGAAAATACTAACAAACCTTTACTTGGTATATGCAGAGGACTTCAAATTTTAAATGTTGCTTGTGGAGGAAGTCTCTATCAAGATTTAGAAAAAAATAAATTAAACAATCATTTTATTGCTGCATCTCCAATGAACCACCCTATCCATAGGGTAATTCTTGAAAAAGATTCTATCCTATATGATATATTTGAAAAAAAAGAATTAAAAGTTAATTCATACCATCATCAAGCTATTAAAGCTCTTGGGAAAAATCTTAAATGTACTGCTGTGTCAGAGGATGGAATTATAGAATCAATTCAAATGGAAGGAAAAAAATTTATGATAGCTACCCAGTGGCATCCTGAAATGATGTATGATTCAAAGGAACAACAAGACATATTTAAAAGATTTATAAAAGAAGCTTCTAAATAAAAGTTAATACAAAAAGCCCCTATTGTCTAATAGGGGCTTTCATCAATTTAAAAATCTAATTCATCTAAATCAATTGAATTAAATAATTCTTTTAATTTCTTAGCTTCTTCTTTATTTAAAGTTAAGCCTTTACCCATTTTTTCATGAGTTTCATCCCAATCTCTTATGTCTAATTTGGCTTTTCTTGAATTCCAAGAAATAAGGTTTACTTCCTTTTTCCAACCTTTAGCTCCCTCTCCAATACTTCCCAATTTTTCTACAAAATCAAATTTAATTCCCATGTATGTACCTCCTTAAAATCAGTAATACTAAAATAAATATTTATTTTGTATGAATTATAGAGCATTATTAAAAATAAAGCAAATGAAGTTTATTCTTTTATTATTTCTTGAACTCTTCCAACAGTTCCATCTTCTAGTCTAACCTTTATTCCATGGGGATGTTTTGGAGATTTAGTTAATAAATCCTTAACTATACCATCTGTTAATTTCCCTGTTCTTTGATCTTCTTTTTTTACAACTTTAACCTTTATTCCTGGCTTTATATTTGCTCTTATTTTACCGCTCACATTTCCCCCTGTTTTTTCTTTTAATCATAAAGTTTTTTTACTAAAAAGGCTACATTTTCAGAAAAATGTTTAACTGTTTCCATTCCCTCTTCGTCTTTCAAAGCTTCCCCTGAAGTTTTTCCAAAAACTATGTTCCAATATGTAGATCCTGGAACTATCATATCATTATATAGGTAGAACATCAACATTTCTTGTAAAGTTGATGTGTGACCTCCACGACGGGCTATGGCTATTGGTCCCCCTACTTTTCTTGATAGGAATTTATCCTTTAAAGAAGCCATGGCTATTCTTTGAATTGCTATCATCATTTCTGCTCTAGCAGTTCCCCAATATACAGGTGAACCTATAATTAATCCTTCAGCTTTTTTTATTTTTTCTATGATTTCATCAAAACCATCATCATATCCACCTGCTGAGTTCATTGAATCTTTTATATTCATTCCTGCAATTGATATAACCTCTGCTTCAACTCCATTAGCCTTTATAACATTTGCACATTCTTGTAAAACTTGCATAGTATTCCCAGTTTTATTTGGGCTTCCACTTAATAATATTACCTTTGACATAACTTCCTCCTTTAAAATTCATAGTATTTATTATTTAATCAATTTTTGGATTTAAACTAGCTACATATGGTTTTATATCTAAAATTGGTGTTTTATCCAACATATCTAAACCTTTAAATTCAAGGATATTGTCCCTTATACTTTCTATTTTCACAATTGACATTCCTATTCCATTTGGTCTAAATGGAGATCTTATTGAAAATACTCCCTTTTCTTCATTTGTATAACATGGGCTTTGAATTAATTTATAATCTTTAGACTCATGAAAATTAAATAAAACTACAATATACATTCCTTTTTTTAATCCTAAAAGTCCATCTTTAAACTTATCTAATAATTCTATTTTCCCTATCTTTTCACTAGCTAAAACACTTTGAGTTGGTATATCCTTTACATTTTTAAATTCAGAGTGAACATATCCTATTGGTTCAAAAATTATCTTCATATTTTCTCCTTTACTCTAATTCACTTAAAAAGTAAGCTTTTCTATCCAATCAGTGGCTTTTTCCAAAGATTCTTTCATATTTTTACTTGCATTTTTCAAATGTAAACTTCCCTTTATATTTGCATCTTTTAAAGCTTCTTTGAAGTTTATTTCTGTATGACCTTCTCCACCTAAATCTGTATAAAAATATGCAACATTTAAATCTGAAAAATCATAATCTTTAAACAATGTTCTTATTGCAGGGGTGTAAGTTCCTGCCCAAACAGGTGTTCCTATAACTATTAAATCATATGCATGTAAATTAGTTTCTAGTGTTGGTATTTTAGGAGTTGTTTTAGTAAGTACTTTCATTCCCCCCCAAGCATATTTAAAGAGTTTATTCTTATGAACTTTCTCATCTTGAACAACTAGTCTAATTAACTTGCTATCTAATCCTTTTCCCATTTCCCTAGCTATTTTATCTGTAGTTCCTTCGTAGGAATAATATATAAATAATACTTTCATAATCCCCTCCCCTTATATCTTTATTTTTCTTTTATATTACCAATAGGTCCAAAATGCCCAGCTAGGTAATGGGCAAGTAAACTTGTCTTTCTTTTTACCCCTTTAAAGTCTCCTAAAGAATATAAAGTTGTAACCCCACATTCATCTTTATCTGTAAAATATATTTGGTCCCTTCTAAATAATTTTTCTTCTAAAAGATAAAAGTCATAGGTATTAAATACCAATTGAGCATTTTTTTTATTTATTGATAAGTCATGAAATAAACCAATTAAATACTTTACTATTAAATTATGTAATTTATAGTCTAGTTCGTCTATGAACAAAACTTCCCCATTATTTAAAGCATCTAGTATTTGATCCATTATATAATACAACTTTTTAGATCCTACTATTTCATTTTCTTCAAAATCAGAAATTATATTTTCTAATTTCTCTCCCTCTTTCTTTGCTTCAGGGCCATAAACTTTTAAATCTACAGTTTTTAAAGTTTTTAGAATTTGATTTTTGCCTAATTTTTTTTCAACTACCATATCAATTGAAAATACTTTAATTTTATTTGAAATATAATCAAAAATATCCTTTATTTCCCCTGAAACATTGTTTTTTTCCATTGAAGATAAAAATAATTCACTTTCCTTGGTAAATTCCACATATTTTTCATAACACTTGTACTTTGAATTTAATGTTATAGTATTATTTAAAGATCCTTCCCTTTGAAAAATTTTAGTTTCTAAATCATCTTTTTTATAAAGCCATTCTTTTACTACTAAATTTTCAAAAACTTCAAAGCCATAAGTATAAACTATCCCATTTAATATGAAACTAATTTCAAACATTGTAGGTTTATTTTCACTAATACCATCTAATTTATAGTCATCCACTTGAATTAGATAATCAGAATTAATACAATATCTTATTATTGATATCATTTTATGCAGACCTTTAAATAAGTTGGATTTTCCAAAGGAATTATGACCATATATTACTGCAGATTTTAAAATCTTGTTTTCCCCTAAGTTGGCTATATTAAAAGGATCTAAATTTTCTTCCTTTTTATCAACAGGTTTTAAAGAAAGAATCTCTTCATTTTTAAATGATTTAAAATTTCTTATTTTAAATTCTTTTAGCATTTTTATCCCCCTTTAATTTTTATTACTCTATTCTACCACTCTTATTTAATTTTTAAAAATATTTTTATATTTTAAATACAAAATTTCTTCATTTTCTTTTTCTAACTTTTGTTTAGAAACTAAAGGTTCAAAAGCTTTATAACCTAAAGTATTAATTAAAATTTTAGTGTTATCTATAAAATCCAACATTTCATCTTCTTCAGCATAAGAGATAGAAGATCTTGATGGCTCGTTTTTATTTATAACTTTATATTGATTCGATTTTATCGCTAAATTATAAAAAGAATTTTCTAAATATTTTGTATGAGCTTTATTTAAATTTTTAAAAAGTTACTATAATTTTACCACATTTTATTTGAAATTTATTTTTATTTCCTTGTATTCTGATAATTTCTATGACTATTTTTTCAACTCTAATAAATAACGAGTGTTTTGTTATCAATACTTTTTATTTTACCTTGAATTATTTTTTCAAAAGGAATATAATGGTATATAAGTATCAAATTTTATTTGTAGGAGGAAATTGTGATAGATGAAGTAGAGCAACAACTTATAGATAATATTGTCGTTGGAATAGGAATTTTTATCTATGAAAACCAAAAATTAAAACTCCTTGGAGTTAACAAAAAATCAGAAGATTTATTTGGAATAAATAGACTCAAACTAGAAAACACTACTACCATTACTACTACTCCTTTTCTTCATCCTGATGACAAAAAAATAATTGAAAATTCCCTAAAAAGTATAGAAAAAAATAATGAAAATATAAATTTTTCAGCTAGATATTATAACTATATAAAAAATCAATATAGTTATTTTCATATTGAAACTAATATAACTTCTTTAGAAAATAAAACTTTAAAAATATATATGACCTTTCATAATAAGCTATTAAGGAATAGTATCATCTATGAAAAAAATATAATTGATAGTATTTTAAATTTTGTAGTTAAAAATGAATTTGACTATTTAGCTAGAGCTGACTACAAAAAAAATGAATATATTGTTTATTTTAGTAATTCTAAGGCATTTAAATCCTTTGAAAAAAAGCTACCCTAACCCTTGAAGAATTTAGAAAATTAGTTTCATCTGATATAGTTGCTAGTAATAGTTCTTTTAACCCTGAAAAAATAACCTTAAAAACAATCTTTAAAAGTTTAAAGAAAACAGGGAATTTTAGGAAATATTATCAAATAATTGATGAAAATAAAAATAAAAAAACTAAAGAAATAAAAATATCAAACATTGATTTAAAAAAGGGTATATTTTATATTGTAAGAAGAGATGTTACTGATTTATATAAAAAAAATGAAAAGAAAAATACAGCTCTTAGGGAAGCTTTAAAGTTAGCTGAAAATGCCAACAAAAGTAAAACTATGTTTCTATCAACTATGAGTCACGATATTAAAACTCCAATGAATGCAATAATAGGAATGACTGAATTGTCCTATGGATTAATTGATAAAAATAATACACAACTTAAAAAAAATTTGGATATTATAAGGGACTCTTCTAAAACTCTCATGACTATAATAAATGAAGTTTTAGATATGAATAGAATAAGTAGTGGACACATTAAATTTATAGCAGAAAAATTTAAAATGAGTGATTTACAAAAATCTATTTTAGAATCCTTTGAATTTATGATCCAATTAAAAAAACAAAAAGTTTATGTGCATTTAAATATAATCCATGATTTTCTCATTGGAGATGTGAAAAATATAAAAAAAATTTCATGTAGCTTACTGGAAAATGCAATTAAGTATACTCCAACTGAGGGACAAATAGATATTTATATTGATGAAATTACCCATAACAAAAATAAAGATAAATTTGCTTCTTTCTTAGTAAAAGTAAAGGACAATGGAATTGGAATAGGAAAGGAAGATCAGAAGAAAATATTTGAACCATTTCATAGGGGAAGCAATGTTGGAAATGAACAAGGAACAGGGCTAGGCCTTCCTATTGTTAAAGGTATTTTAGATTTAAGAGGGAGCAATTTAAAAGTTGAAAGTGAACTTGGAAAGGGGACTACCTTTACAATTGAAATTTCATTTGAAATAGACACTGATCATATGAATAATTTAAAAAAAATTCATTTATATAACTTAAAAAAGGACTTAAATTTTAAAAATAAAAAAGTTCTTCTAGTGGAAGACAATGAAATAAATAGACTAATTGCTAGAAAAAATCTTGAAAAATATAATTTAATTGTGGAAGAAGCTGTAAATGGAGAAGATGGATACAATAAATTTATAAATAGACCTAAAAATTATTATTCTCTTATTTTCATGGATCTTAGAATGCCATTTTTAGATGGATTCTGTTGTACTAAAAAAATTAGAAATAGTAATCATCCTGATTCTAAAAAAATAAAAATAATAGCCCTAACTGCAAATACTTTTACAAAGGATAGAAGTTTATGTTTTGAGGCAGGAATGGATGACTATATAGCAAAACCTATTAATGTTTTACATTTAAAAGAGATATTAGAAAAACATATAGATATATGAAAACAGAGTAGAAATTTTAAGTTCTACTCTGTTTTTATTATTTCCAATGCATATTCAACTATTTCAGTATCTTCTTTAGCAGTGCCCCCACTAATTCCTATACCACCTAGTAATTCTTTATTTATTTTTATTGGATATCCACCACCAAAAGCAATAATTCTTCCATTATTACTGTTTTCAAGTGTATATAATTCTCCATTTGGTTCCACTAATTTTTTCAATAAATGTGTGGGAATATTAAAGCTTAAAGCTGTATAGGCCTTATTTATAGAAACATCTATACTTCCTAAAAATGAATTATCCATTCTGTTTAGCAAAATTAAATTTCCCCCACTGTCTAGTATAGAAACTACAATTTTTACATTTATTGACTCTGCTTTTTTAATGGCTCTTCTAGCTAGTTTGTTAGCTAGGGATAAATTTAAATTTTGATTATTTTCACAACTTATTTCTAAAATTGATTTTAAAAGTGCTTCTGAAGTTAATTTTTTATTTTCCATACTTATCCCCTATTAATCTATTCTAAAAAATCATTTACCTCTACAGAATCAACTATCCCTATAATGGATAAATCAACTGGAGGAATTTCTTCCTTTTTCACAGCAAGTCTTGCAGAACTTCCACTTGCTACAATTACAATTTCTCCAGTTCCTGCTCCCACAGTATCCAAAGCAATCTCACTTAGTCCAATTGGATTTTTATTTTCATCTAATCTTTTAATAATAAGTAATGTTGAACCTATTAATTTTTCATTTTTACTTGTGGAAACTACATTTCCTATAACTTTAGCTATATACATTATTTCACATCCTTTTTTCTTATCTTATATGAAGGGAATCAGAAATTACACATCTTCTTTTTCTACAAAATGATTTTGCTGAAGTTAAGCCTTCACCTGTGGGACCAGCTATAGTAAAGGTTGCATACCCCATTCCACCTTTTCCTCCTATTCCTGCATATGAAGGAGCATTTTTTACAAATATAGTAGCTTGTATTAGTTTTGCCATCTTACTAAGTTTCACCACATTTGTTGAATGCATAATAGCTGTATGTCTATTTCCGTTTTCTGCTATAACTGCACAATCTATTCCTGCATCCACATCTGGAACTCTTACTATTGGTAAAATTGGCATTAGCATTTCATTTTTTACAAATGAATGACGTTTTGATGTTTCCATTATAATAACTTTTATTGAATCATCAACCTCTATTCCAATTTTAGACAGTATATGTTTTGCACTTTTCCCAACAAATTCTACCTTTGTCCCATTTTTTTCATTGGAAACTAATTTCCATAATTTCTCTATAATAATTGGATTATTTATTTCATAAGCTCCATTTTCTTTCATAGTATTTATTAGTAAATCAGCTACCTTTTCTACTACAAATACCTCTTTTTCAGCTGTACAAGGAACATTATTATCAAAACTACATCCTGCTATTATATCCTTTGCTGCCTTTATTACATCAGCAGTTTCATCCACTACCACTGGTGGATTACCTGCCCCTGCCCCTATTGCTTTTTTCCCTGTGGACATTACAGTTTTTACTATTCCAGGTCCCCCTGTTGCCACTAACATTCTTACCTTTGGATGATTCATCATTTTATTGGTATTTTCTATGGAAGGCTCTTTCACTGTTGTTATTAAATTAGATGGAGCTCCTGCTTCCTTCAAGGCTTCATTTAATAATTTTATAATATAATGGGATGTTTTTGTAGATCTTGGATGGGGACTAAAAATAACAGTATTTCCTCCAGATAACATTCCAATAGCATTACATATAATTGTTTCTGTTGGATTTGTTGTAGGGCAAATTGCTCCTATAACTCCAAAAGGACAATATTCTGTAATCATCATTCCTTGATCTCCTGTTATAGCCTCTGTTGTTAGATCTTCTATTCCAGGACTTTTCGCTGCTGCTAATCTATTTTTTATTACTTTATCTTCATAGTTACCTATTCCAGTTTCTTCAACTGTCATTTTTGACATTAATGACAAGTTTTCTTTTTTTAAAACTACTTCCCTTATAGCATCCACATATTTTTTTCTCTCTTCCATAGAGCACATATGATAAATATTCCAGGCTTTATCTGAAGCTTCAGCAGCTTCATCCATAGTTTCAAATATTCCATAATTATTTTCTTCCACTATATTGGAATTTATATTTATTCCCATTTCTTTTATAACTTGTTTAATTGTTTCTTGTATAAAATCTTCATCATACATATTAGTACCCCTTTTCTTACTTAATTGCAGTTCATTGCTATTCCAAGCGGCGTTACAAATAATGACTCATTTGTTTTTATAGTTTTAATTCCTATAAATTTTTCAAATACTTCTTCAAATCCTTCAAAAGATGCAGCTCCACCTACAACATATATCTCATGTACTTCATAGTCTTTTAAAAAACCTTTTACAATACTTGCCATCTTTTCCACAACTGGTCTGACTATTTCAAAAACTTCACTTTCTCTATTTTTATCTTTTTTTATAGTTTCAGCTTCCTCAATAGAACATCCATAGTACCCAGCAATTACAAGAGACATATGTATTCCCCCTGTAGGTTCATCCCCTGTATAAATAACTTCTCCATTTTTTAATATACTTATTCCTGTTGTTCCACCTCCAACATCTACCACTGCTCCATTTTTTATATTTAAAACAGTGGAAGCTGCAGTTGGTTCGTCAACAATATTTATAACTTCAAATCCAGCTCCTTCAACAACATTTGAAATACATTTTATATTACCCTTAATGATTCCTGGAGGAATTGCTGTAGCTGCATTTATAAGTTTTACTGAAAGAGTATCTTCTAGTTTAGCTTTCATAATTTTTAAAACATTTATAGCTCCAATAAAGTCCACAACTATTCCATCTTTAACAACTTTTGATTCTTTAGTCATTCCTGCTATTGGATTATTATTCTCATCTAAAACTGATATAACTATATTAGAAGTTCCTAAATCAACTCCTACTTTTAAGTTTGATTGAAAATTTTGATTTCTATTTTCCCTTACTAATTTTGAAAAATCTGATAATATCTTTCTTTCTATAAGCATTAAATCACCTGCTTTTTCTTAATAATAGCAATATCATTGTTTTTTAGCTCAAAGGCATTGGCCTCGTCCACATCAATATGCATCTCAGTGGAAGATTTTTCTGAAACTCTCACTAAAACATTTCCCATTATTCCTTTTCTTTCTCCTAGAGTTTGTACTCCAATTGCATCATTGTCCTTTAATTTTAAATTTCTAGCCATAGTAGGAGTCAAATGTATATGTCTTAATGCTACAATTGTACCTTGAGGAATATCCACCTCACCCTTTGGACCAATTATTTTTATTCCTGGAGTATTATTTAAATGTCCTGATTGTTTAACCATTGATTTTACTCCTAATTTAAAACTGTCTGTAATTGAAATTTCCACCTGAGTTTTAGTTCTCACTGGTCCTAAAATTCTAACTTTTTCAAATTGACCTTTTTTTCCTCTAATTGTCACCACTTCATTTGCAGCAAATTGTCCAGGTTGTTTTAATTGAGATTTCTTTGTTAACTTATAGCCATCTCCAAATAGGATATTTAAATCCTTTTCACAAAGATGAACATGCCTGTTTGAAACTCCTATTGGAACTTGATATTTTTCAGATTCTTTTAATTTTTCAATCACATTTTTTGTAATTATTTCTAAAATATTTTCCAATGGTCCACCTCTTTTCTATCCTATTCTATTTTTTATTTTCTAATACTGATGGTAATATCTTTTCTGTATCCAAGTGAGGACGTGCAATTACATGTTTAGAAACAACTTCCCCAACATTTCCAGCTGCTACTGCCCCTGCATCTACAGAAGCCTTTACTGCTCCCACATCTCCTCTTACCATAACAGTTACAAGCCCTGATCCTATTTTTTCATATCCTATAAGAGTTACATTTGCTGCCTTTACCATGGCATCTGCTGCTTCTATTGCTCCTACTAATCCTTTAGTTTCTATCATTCCTAAGGCTTCATTTCCCATAATATTTCTCCTTTTAAATTAATTTATTTTTTTTAAAATCCTTCACAAAGGACAAAAAGGCTATTTTTTTTAATTCTTCTGCTTTATCTGTTTCTTCCCATTTAAATCCTTGGTCTTCCCTTCCAAAATGTCCATATGCTGCTGTTTTTAAAAATTGTGGTTTTCTTAATTGTAAATTTTTCAATATATCTTCCACTGAAAATGAAAAAATTTCATTTACAGCTGCTTTTATATATTCTTTAGGAATTTTTTCTGTTGAAAAAGTATTTACCTCTACCATTTCAGGATCTGTTTTCCCTATGGCATAGGCTATGGAAACTTCACACTTCCTTGCTAAACCAGCTGCAACTATATTTTTAGCAACATATCTTGCCATATAGGCTCCTGATCTATCAACCTTTGTTGAATCTTTCCCAGAAAATGCTCCTCCTCCATGTCTTGCTATTCCCCCATAAGTATCAACCATTATTTTCCTTCCAGTAACACCTACATCTCCTTCAGGTCCACCTATAACAAATCTTCCAGTTGGATTTATATATATTTCTGTATCCCTTGATAAATATTTTGATGGTATTACATCATATATAACCTCATTTAAAATTGTAAAATGTATAGTCTCATAACTTACTCCAGATACATGTTGAGTTGAAACTATAATACTGGATATTTTTTTAGGATTCCCATCTTTATCGTATAGCATAGTTATTTGGGCTTTCCCATCTGGTAGAAGCCAATTATTTTTTTTATTTTTTTTAATTTGATCAAGTTTCTCACATAATTTACTTGATAAATCTGCTGTAATTGGAATAAATCCCTTTGTCTCATCACAAGCAAAGCCATACATGATTCCTTGATCTCCAGCTCCCACTTTATTATTGTGACTTACCCCTAAATCTATGTCAGTGGATTGCTTGTTTATATTTTTAAAAATTAAGCATTTATTACAATTAAATCCCACATTTTCTCTGTCATATCCTGATTCTTTTAAAACTTCTTTTGCTACTTTATCTATATCAACTTTACCTTTAGAGGTAACTTCACCAGCTATAAATAACACATTATTAGATATCATTGTTTCTATTGCAACTCTTGAATACTCATCACATTCTAAATATTTATCTAATATTGCATCAGACACTCTGTCACAAAGTTTATCTGGATGTGCTTTACTCACTGATTCTGATGTTACTAAAAAATCAGTTTCAATCATATGCTCCACCTCATTTACACTATTCTTTATTTTGAATTTTATATCTAGTTCTAAATTGAAAAGGTGTTATTTTTTCATATTTTTTAAAAACTTTTCCAAAATAATTGCTTTCATTATATTCTAGTTCAAAAGCAATTTCTCCTATACTTTTATTTGAAAAAATAAGCTCTCTTTTTGCTATCATTATTTTTCTTAAATGTACATATTCCATTACACTTATGCTAAATGTAGATTTAAATATTCTACTTAAATATCCTTGGCTTATGATACATTTATCTGTAATGTCATTTAAACTTAGATTTTTATAAATATTGTTATCTATAAAATTTAATACATCTTCTAAAATTATATATTTTTTTATACTTATATTTTTTAAAATTTTATCTAGTAAATTAAATAACCAAAATGCAATATCTATTTCACTTGATATTTGTATATTTTTAATCTCTTCCTTAACAATATTTTGTTCTATAGTTAATTCTCTATAGATTTTATCCTTTAGTTTAAATAGAGATTTTTTTAATTCCTCTTCATCATTTGGTAATGTTTTTTTCAAATCCTTTGATAATTGAAAAATATTTGTATATATATTCCTATAATTTCCTTCTTTTAATAGATTAACTAAGTTTTCTATTTTAATATCATTACTTTTACATGTAATTTTATATGTCTCTAAAATTTCCTTTATCTTAGATAAAGATATTGGTTTAAATAGATATTTATTTATCTTAAAAAATATATCTTCTTTTTTTAATTCAAAATCTATATAAGACGTTAAAACACAAACATAAATATCTGGATTCACCTTTAAGATTTGTCTAACTATATCTAGCCCACACATTCTTGGAAATACTAAATCTATAAATATTATATTTACAAAATTTTCGTGGCAATATTTAATAGCTGATTCTCCATTGTCAAAGGAATTTACAACTTGAAAACCATCTATACTAGATATAGCCTTTTTCATTGCTTTTCTCATTAGAAACTCGTTATCAACTATCAATACTTTATACATTTAAAAACACTTCCTCTTTATATGTTTTTGGATATTTTATAGTTATAGTTGTTTCCTTATTAGATCCCTTCTCCCTTTTAATATCATAGTCTTTACCAAAGGCTTCTAAAAATCTTTTTTCAACATTTTCAATTTCAAATTTATAGTCCTTATTTTCCTTATAATAATTATTTAAAACTATTTTATCCTCTTCTGAAATTATAATTCCATTATTTTTTATAACTATAATAATATCTTCTTTTACACCACTAACATTTATTTCTATTGTCCCCTTATCTACTTTAGGTATAATCCCATACACAACTGCATCTTCAACAAAGGGCATAATAGTATAGTAGGGTATCTTCTGATTTTTTAAATTATCATCTAATATAATTTTGTAATCTAATTTATCTCCAAATCTAATTTTTTGTATTTTCAAATAATCGTCCACTGTTTGTAATTCCTCAGACATTTTTATGCTAGTTTTTTTATTTTCAAAAGCTAACCTCAAGTATTCTGAAAACTTAACTACTATTTCATTTGTTTTTTCTGCTTCCTCTATAATAGCCATATTTGAAATAGAATTTAGACAATTATATAAAAAATGACTTTGTAATTGGGATCTTATTATTTTTAATTGAACTTCTTTCAAATTATATTTTATTTCTGTCAATTTTCTTTTTTCTTTCAATGTTTCTAAATTTTCTTTTATTTCTTTATTTTCTTTTATTTTTAACATTTTATTTTTTGCCATTTGAGTTATTATTAAACTAACAAGCTCTGAAATACTTATAAGTTCCTTATAGGAAATCTTGTTCGTTTTAGATATTAATTTTGAAGATTCTCTTAATATTTTCTCATCTTGTTTCATTACATTTTTTAAACTAGGTATAGATATATCATTAGGAACATCTGGACAATTTATCTGTCCTCCTATAAATCCACCTAAATAATGTCCATTTATAACAATTGGTATTGCAATTTCAACAAGTCCACAAGGGCATATATATATGTGAGTCTTTTTTGTTACTGCTGCTTGTATTGATCCATAGGCATCTGATGACATACATATTTTCCTAGCATTTGGATCCTCTCTTACAAATTTACAAAATTCTGAAAAGTCAGTTTTTTCTGTTACTGGTTCACCTTTATAATCCACAGTTACAAAGGCAAGACCTGTAACATTAGCAATTTTTTTTGAATTTCTTCAACTTCATCTTTTGCAAATAACTTTAAAATATCATATTCAACTTCTTTAAATTCGTCTAAAACGCTATTATTCATTTCCCAGTCCTCCATTATTTTTAATAATAAAATATTGTCGATTTATATGGCTTATAATAGCATTCTAACATATAATGTTCTATTTTAAAATGTTTCTAATGATGATTTCAATTCCTAAATCACTTATTTCAACAGGGGTTGTTTTCATACAATTATCTATCATGGCATTTTTTTTCATAATTTCTAAATCATTTGTATTTATTTTTATTTCCTTGTTGAACTCACTTATTTTTTTTGGCATTTCCATAATTGTCATTATTTGATCAATATACTCTTGTAAAATTTTAATAGCTGAATCTTCATCTAAATAATTATCTACCATCTTTGACTTATATACTAAATCAGCATACTTTTTCTTTACATTACTATTTCTACTATTAAACTTTATAATTTCTTTTAATACCATAGCATTTGCTAATCCGTGGGGAATATGGTAGATTGCTCCCAGTTGATGAGCTATACTATGATTTACTCCAAGTCCAGCTATATTAAATGCAATTCCAGCCATATTTGAAGCTTCCATCATCATACTCCTAGCTTCAATATTGTTAGGTTCTATGTAACATTTTAATAAAGATTTAATAACCAATTCAAAAGCTTTTTCAGAAAAAGCATCAGAATAAAATGTTGATCCCTTTGAAACATATGCTTCAATAGCATGGGTTAAAACATCAATTCCTGTATTTGCTGTTATCTTTTTAGGAACTGTTACTGTGAAAATAGGATCTAAAATAGCTATATCAGGCGTTAGTTTGTTATCAAATATTGCATGTTTTATATTTTCTTCTTTATCTGTTATAACTGTAGCTGAAGTTACTTCAGAACCAGTACCACTTGTTGTTGGTATTGCTATTAAGGTCACATTTTTACATAATTTTTTTAATCTAGCAAAATAAATGATTCCTTTACCTGTATCTATTGAAGAGCCACCTCCAAAACAAATTACAATTGTAGGATTTTCTTTGACAAATTTTACCAGTCCATTTCCAACAACTTCCAAATTTGGATCAGGGACCACGTCTGAAAATATGCTTATTTTATTTGTAGTGTTTAACATATTTAAAATCTTTTTGATTATATTACTTTTAACTAAATACTGGTCACATACAATAAAAACCCTTTCATTTTTTAAATTTGATAACACTTCTAAGGAATTTTCTCCACTATAGATTTTTGTTTTTATATTTGTTATCTTCATATTTCACTTCCTATTTTTCTTTTAAATTTACAAAAATTTATCGAATAGAGAAGCCTTCACAAAGGACACATCTTCTAGTTCTAGCAAAATGACGAGCAGTAACAGTTCCTTCCCCTGTTACACTTGCCACTGTCATACTTAATTCCCTGTCATTTCTAAAGCCAATTCCAGAAAAAGCAGGACCATTTTTTACAAATATAGAAGTTTGCATTTCTTTTGCTCCCCTACTTAATCGTTCAATTAATTGAGAATGAATAACAGCAGTATGTCTAAGACCTTGTTCTATTTCCAAAGCTACTTCTAAAGCTTTATCAAAGTTCTCAACTTCCACAATGGGAAGTATTGGCATTAACATTTCATTTACAACTATAGGATGTTCCTTTATACAATCAACTAAAATTATCTTAATTTTTCTTGAACAATTTATTCCTGCTAGTTTCAATATCTTGTTAGCATCCATACCATTTAGTCTTTTGTTTGGTTGCATATTTTGATCTATACATGCTTTTGTTAGTTTTATTAATTCAATAGGTGAAGTAATATGATATGCTCCATTTTTCTTCAAATTTTCTTTTAAATTTTCAGATATTGATTTTACAACTACAATATTTTTTTCAGTAACACACATTAAATTATTATCAAAAGAACTGCTTTCCACTATATCTATTGCTGCTTTTTCTATATTAGCAGTTTCATCAACTATACATACTGGGTTTGCAGAACCTCCTCCAATTACTTTTTTCCCACACACTAAAGCTTCCTTTAAAAGACCATGTCCTCCTGTTGCAATTATTAAGTTTATATCTGGATGTCTCATTGCTTGTCTAACTTTTTTAATGGAAGGATTTTTTACCATAACCACTAAATTATCAATTCCACAAACCTCTCTTATTATGGAAGAAATTTTCTCTATTAAAAGCTCAGAAACTTTTTTAGCCCTAGGATGGGGACAATGTATTATTGCATTTCCTGCTGCTAGGGCACTAAATACATTATTTACCAAGGTTGAACATGGATTTGTAACTGGAGCAACTGAACATACAACTCCATAGGGAGATAATTCATATAATGTCATACCCCCATCATCTGTTCTTGCTAAAGTCACTAAGTCTTCAACTCCTGGAGTTTTTGTAGTTGCCCAAATAAATTTTTCTGCTTTATCTTCTGCATTTCCCATTCCTGTTTCACTAACTGTCATTTCAGCTAAACCATCAGCTTCTAATAAAATTCTATCTTTAATAACTTGAATTATTTCACTTCTTTCCTTTAGGGTTATTTTTAAATATCTTTTAAAAGCTTGTTTTGCTGCTGAAATAGCTTCGTCAACATCTAAAAATATTCCTGATTTTGAAATATCTTCATTTTCTTTTTGTATATCTAATATACTTTGTTTTATTATTTCTTTTATTCTTTCATCATTCATAATTAAATCTCCTATGCTTTAATTATTTTGAAAATATTACTTTTTTACATCTTCCTTATTTTTTATAACTTTATTTTTATTATTAGTTTCTTTATTATTAGTTTCTTTATTATTAGTTTCTTTATTATTAGTTTCTTTGTTTTTTATAACTTTTTTTTCAATTTCCTTACTTGTCTCTTTTTTAGCTTCAGTCACTTCTTTCTTTTCTTGTTTTTCACAATTACAATCATCTTTATAAAAAACCTTTTCAATTAAATCAGATGGTCTAGGAATTACCTTTGATGTTACATATTCATTTTTTTCCATACTAATTTGTTTCCCTGAATTTATCGCTGCATTCACAGCTCCAACATTTCCTAAAATTTTAATTACAATCCATCCAACTCCTCTAGTTCTCTCTAAAGAAAGTAATTTAACATTGGCTGTTTTAACCATTACATCAGCTATATATACTGCTGCAGATAATCCCTTCACCTCTATCAAGCCCAAGGATTCCTTCATCTTTTCACCTCACTTTTTTAAAAATAAGATATAATTTTATATTTATCTTTAAAAATTATTTACAATTTCTAAATTTAATTTTAATGCTAAATCCTTTGCAGATTCAGTTATTATATCCCCTTTATTAATAATTATTTTATTATTAACTTCACTGGTAATTACATCCTTATATGTAATTATTTTTCTATTATTATTTGCACCAGTATTTTTATTTTTAATGTCTTTAAAAACATCTTTCTTGTTGTTAGCTATATTTTCACTTTTAATTTTTATATTATAAGTTAAAACTGTTTTATAATATTCTTTAATTTTTTCAATATATTTTTTAGGTTCCTTTCCTGTAAATATTTCAAAACCAGAAGTTAACATTTCTATTTCTTGACCTTTACGAAAACAATTTTTTATCCACTTTGTTTCAAAAATATCATCTATACACAGTGCAATTTTTGTTATAAGTTCTTGTGAAACAACTGGAAATATAGTCTTATAATTTTTTAAAGCCTTTAGTTCCACTGTATCATCATATAAGATGGTTCCAATTTCCTCTAAATTTTTTAAAGTTTCAAATTTACTAGATCCATTTCTCTGAAAAACTGTAAAAACATTATATTTTTCATTTAATTTATTTCCTTTAAAAAAAATATTGTATTTTTCACTCCATTGTCTTCCTAAAATAATATAAACATCTTTCTTTTTAATTTTAGGTAATTCTTTTTTTTCTAATAAATATTCCTGAAGGATTCTTTGTATTATATTTTTTAAAGTTTTTTCATCTATTTCCATAATTAACCTCAATTACTATCCTAATTACTAAATGGTTTATATAAACATAACAAGAGAACAATTTCCCTTGCTATGCAATTTACTTATTTAGTTACTATTGTTGGTAAAATTTTCTCAGTGTCTGAATGAGGACGAGGAATAACATGTGTTGAAACAACCTCTCCTACATTTCTAGCTGCTGCTACTCCTGCATCAGTTGCTGCTTTCACAGCTCCTACATCTCCTCTTACCATAACAGTTACAAGACCTGAACCTATTTTTTCATATCCTACTAAAGTTACATTTGCTGCTTTAACCATGGCATCTGCTGCTTCTATTGCACCTACCAATCCTTTAGTTTCAATCATTCCCAATGCATCTGAAATCATAATTTTCCTCCTTAATATTTTTTTGTTTTATTAATTTAAATTTTAAATATATGGAACTGTAGTTGATTTAGGTTCATCTCCCAATGTTCCAAGTAATTTTTTACCTAACTCTATGGATGTTTTTATAGATTGTCTAACAGCACCAGAATCACCTGTAATTAATAAAATAACCTCGTTTGAATAACTTGTTCCACCATTTTTAGGAGAACAATATCCTATTACTTCAACATTTGCTGCTTTTACTGCAACATCTGCAAGAACTACAGCTATAGCAGCTGGTCCAGCACATACCATTCCAAAGGCTTTTCCCAAGGGAGCTCCCAAGGCCTTTTCCAAACAATAGCTTGCTCTAGCTGTATATTGGAATTCAAGATGTCCTGCTTCATTTCCATATACATCTCCAAAATATTTTGGTAAAGTTTCAAGGGCTATTTCAACTGCTCTTCTTGCATCAGACACATCATCAGCACCAATTATTATAAGAGATCCATGACCAGCTCCTCCCTTTGTATCTCTAGGTAATTCCACTGATATAACTTCTGTATTTGTAGCTTTTACAGCTTCATCAACTGCCATTATTTGTGGTCCTGCACCTGTTCTTCCCCCTATAATTCCAATTGATCTATATTTTCCTAATTTCATAGTATCCACTAACATTGGATCTACTCCAGCAATAACTAAACCTATAGTATCTCCAATAGCTGTACCAACATATTCAGTTATACCTAAATCTGAAAATTTTTCTTGTGTTGTTGTCTTTTTTTCTTCTTCTTTTTTTGTTTCTTCTTTATTTAATCCCAATTCTGATGAAACTTGTTTCATCATTTTCTCCAATATTTTTTCATCCATTAACGATTCCTCCTTGATTTAGCCGCCTATAATACACCTAAAACCATTTTTTTTAATTATGTCTTCAAAATTATTTATTTCTTCCTGAGTTAAAGTTTCAATTTCTCCCATAGGATACTCTCTTCCTAATAATTTATATTTATTAGCTCCATAAGTATGATATGGTAAAATATGTATTGTCTTTATATTGTTTAAAGTTTTTACAAAATCACATATTTTCTGCATTCCTTCCACTGAAGCATTAACTCCTTTTATTGTTGGTATACGCACTACCATTTTTTTTGCTAATTTGGAAACAGTTAAAGCATTTTTTAATATTAATTCATTTGAGACTCCTGTATATTTTTTATGTATATCATTATCTATAGATTTTATATCAAAAAGAACCAAGTCTAAATATGGTAATATCTCTTCTAAAACATGAAGATCTTCAGTATAGCCTGTTGTTTCTATTGCTGTACTCCACCCTTGAGACTTACAAGCTTTTAATATTTCAATTGAAAATTTATGTTGTAAAAGAGGTTCTCCCCCTGAAAGAGTGATTCCTCCTCCAGATCTTCTATATGTTATAGCATCCTTTTTTAGTTCTTTTATTATTTCTTGAACTGTAAGTTCTTCTCCTTTCATAGTTAAAGCCCCTGTTAAGCAAACATTTGCACATTCACCACAACCATTACATAAATTTCTATCTATAAAATTTAAATTATCTAAACTTATAGCACCTTTTGGGCAAGCTTTGATGCATTCACCGCAATGTATACAATTGTCTTCTTTAAACATTACAACTGGTTGTAATGTTTGAGATTCTGGATTACAACACCATTTGCATTTTAGTGGGCATCCCTTTAAGAATACTATTGTTCTAATACCAGGTCCATCATGAATAGAATATCTTTGTATATCAAAAACATTTCCTGTAGTTTCATATCCTATATCCATATCAACAACTCCCTATTTTATTCTAAAAGCTATGTTCTGTACGAGCTATAATATCATCTTGAACTTCCTTTGCAAGGGTTACAAAATGTGCACTATATCCTGCAACTCTAACAACTAAATCCTTATGTTTTTCAGGTTCTTTTTGTGCTGCAACTAATGTCTTCTTGTCTACAACATTAAATTGAACATGCATTCCTTTATGGTCAAAGAAACTTCTTACATGAGATACAAAATTCTTAAGACCTTGTTCTCCTGCCACAGTTGCTGGTAAGAATTTTTGATTATAAAGAGTTCCATTTGAAGCTATAAAATGATCTAATTTTGATACAGAATTTGCTGCTGCTGTTGGACCATTTACGTCCTTACCTGCTCTTGGAGATACTCCATCAGCTAAAGGAGTCTTTGCAAGTCTACCATCTGGTAATGCTAAAACATCTTTTCCAAATAATACATTTGCTGAAACTGGATATATTCCAGCTTGGAATTGTCCTCCACGTGGATTTTTATATTTTTCAACTTCAAGACAATAAATTCTTGCACATTTACGAGCTATCATATCCACTTCATCAATATCATTCCCAAAACAAGGGGCATCTTCCATTATTAATTTGATTCTGTTATATTTATTAGCTGTTTCAGGTGATGAAATCTCATTATTTTCATTTTCAGATAATTTTTTTTGTATTTCAGATATATCTATTGAACCGCTAGCTGATAATATCTTTTTAACTTGTTCATAAATTTCCATTTCTGTCATATTATTACTTGAATTAGAAGCTTTAGAACTACAATTTGATTCACCTTTATAACCTGACATTCCTGTTCCTACTGGATATCCATAATTATTATCCATAGCTTTTCTCAATTCTTCAAGGGAAACTCTTCCTTCATCAAAAACATTCTTCTTCATTGAATAAACTGAATCTCCTGAATCAGCAATCCCAAATGCTTGTGGTCCTGTGAAATTATATATTGCTCCTCCCTCTTGTGCTGACATTCCTCTGCCTATACAGTCATCCACAAGGGCTGAATGGAAAGGAAGTGGACATCTATCTGCATGAGCCATATCTACACAATTATCAGCCTCAGCAAGGTGATAGATAAAATATTTCATTTGTTTTTTAAATGCCTCAAAGAAGTCATCCATATTTTTAAAGTTTGTCATGTTACCAGTAATAGGTCCTAATTGTTTATCTCCAACTTTCCCATTATTCAAAGTTATTTCTAAAACTTTTGCAACATTAAAGAAAGCTGCGTCATGCCATCCTTCAGTTTTATGTGGACATTGTGGTTCAACACAACCAATAATACAATATTCCCTTGCATCTGCTAAGGACAATCCTCTATTTGTTAAAGCTGGTATAATAACTTCATCATTATACATAGCTGGAACTCCTAACCCTAAACGAGCAAGTTCACAAGCTCTATATAAAAATTCTTCTGGGGAACCTTGCCATACTCTAATTGAAAAAGATGGTGCTGGTAACTTAACACGAGCACATGCTTCCATACACATATATGATATTTCATTAGTAGCATCTAATCCGTCACTAGTTTGACCACCAACTCCTAGATTTTGAAATACTGCATATCCTGCAAAGGCTTGAGCTGAAACTTCATCACGGGTTTTATTTATGTCATTTAATTTAACCCAAATGCAATCAATTAATTCTTGAGCTTCTTCTTTACTTATATTTTCATCATCTCTATAATAAGGATACATATACTGATCAAAACGACCTGGAGATATAGAATGACCACTTGATTCAATTTGCATCATAATTTGTACAAACCAAAAAGATTGGCAAGCTTCATAGAAATTTCTAGCTCCATTCTCTGGAACTCTAGCACAATTTTCAGCTATTTTTAATAATTCCATCTTTCTTGTTTGATTAGTTTCAATTTTTGCTAAATCCAAAGCTTTTTCAGCATATCTATGGGCAAAATTTATAGCAGCTGTATATGTAATAACAACTGCATCATAGAATTGATTTTTTTTAATGTAGTTTGGATCACTTAAGTCCATATTATTTTTAGCTTTTATACTTTGAGCAATTATTCCTTTAAATCCAATTTTTAAAACTTTTCCATAGTCAACAGAAACATGACCAACACCACCATAAAAATAGTTGCCAACAGTGAAAACACCATTTGCAATACAGTCTTTAGTTTCTTGAGTCATAAGGGAATCTGCATATTCACTAGTTGTTTTTCCTGGCCAATATTTAAATATTTCACTAAGTTCTTTTTTTGTTTCATCTTGAATTTCAAAGGGGTCAGCTAATCTTTTCCCCATAGTATCAAATTCTTTTTCTACCCAGTCAAAAGAAAATTCTGGACAAATCTCAGTTGATCTTGGATGTTTTGTTATAGAGCCAACTACAAGTTCATTGTCACGAATTGTAATAGGTAGATTGTTAAATATTTTTTCAGCAACCTTTGCACGTCTTAAAATTGGAACTAACTTTTCTGACTCCTTGTAAGCTTCTGTTGCTAAAACTGCTCTTTCTGATTCCACGTATGGAACCGCATTTACAATTTCTAATTTTAACTTTTCAACTCTTTCATTTGCCTTTGTGAAACCTTTTTCTAACATACATTCTCCTCCTTAATATATTTTATCCTTACATTATTTGTATTTTTTATAATCATATTGAACTTTTATAATCTAATTATACATAATCATTACACAGTATTGTTAATATTATACAGACTAAAACATGTAAATTTTAAACCTATTTTTTTATAGGAATATATATTTAACCTATAATTTCATTAAAATTTATTAAATAAAATTTAAATAGTCTTAAATTAACCTAAAACAGTAAAATATAATACTAGGTTTGTAAATTTTCAAAAAATAAAAAAAGACAAGAATTAATTCTTGTCTTTTTTCTGAGATTTTTTTAGCTAAATATATATTTTTATATAGGAAGTTTATGGATTATAATTGAGAATATTACCATAAACAGTGTTGCTAAAGGTTGAGTTGCTCCGTAAGCTATTGCTGGCTCATCACAACCAACTGCATCTATTGCTGCTCCAAGTCCTGGAGCTGATGTCATTCCACCAGTGATTGCACCTGATAATAACATCCAGTTTATATGGAATATATAGTGTCCTACTAAGAAAGCTATTAGTATTGAAATAATTGCTACTAATATTGAAACTACAACTATTGAGATTCCATCTCCTGATATTGCTTGAACAACACGATAACCGTAGTTAACTCCAGTTCCTGCTAAGAATATTGCTAGGAAATAAGTTCTCATTTTTCCTAAAATATCTGAGTTCATACGGAAATTAATTGGTCCTATTTTCCCAATAGATCCTAATATTAAAGAAACTATAATTGATCCACCAATACTTCCTAATCCTAAAGTTCCTAAAGGTCCAATATGGAATTTAATACTTCCTAAGAAATATCCTAAGAATCCTGCAAGTGAGAATGCAACAAAGTCCATTTTAACCTCTGGCACTTGATTTTCTTCCACTCCAGCTTCTTCTAAATCTTTTTTCTTTTGAGCAAAATATTTTTTCTTTTCTTCTTCTGGACTAAATCCAAAAAGTTTTGGTATAAAGTTAACACCTAAGATTAAGAATAATACTCCAAATGGATATCCTATTGAATGTCCTACTCCTACTCCTGCTTTTGCTTCTAATATAAATGTTTCTGCATCTTTTTGATCTATTGCTTTTGTATTATCTATTGTTAAAGTTTCAGGAATTTCCTTATGTTGTAGTTCAGCATCTCTAATATTAGCTTTATTTATAATTGCTAATATTTTTGTTCTTGACTCTTCTTTTAAATTAGGATACTCAACTGTTAATCTTTTTGATTCTAATTCTGATGATTCAATTGCTGCTGCAAGTCCTGCTGAACTTGTTAGAGCTCCAGTATAAGTTCCTGTAATTTGATATGGACTAACTCCTGCAAATAATTTAGATAATCCATAAGATGAAACTGCTCCTATAAATGGTACTAATATAGCTAACATAACAAATTGTCTTCCAAACTTTCTAATAGCATATCTCATGTCCTTTGCTGCTAAAAGTCCTGTTGCTATGATGAATATTAGTAATGAGAAGAATAATATAGGTCTTCCTATAACTTTTCCTCTAATTACACTTTGTGCTCTTGCATAATAGCTACTTGTTTCTGCAAAAGTTACACCATATTTAGTTAATAAATATCCTACAAAAAGTCCCACAAATAAAGTTCCTGTAATTCCAAAGTTGAACTTACCAAACTTTATTCTCCCAAATAAATTTCCAAGTGTCATAACTAAAAATATTAGTACAAATGGATTAAATATAAACGCCGTCAAATTAAATTCCATAATTTGCCTCCTCAAATTTTATTTAAAATAATACTTTATATAAGTACATATTATTTACTTTAATATCCAAGGAGTGACTTTTATATTACTTCATCAGTCCTTGTTCTTTATAGTATTTTATTGCTCCTGGGTGAAATTTTATTTTCACACCCTTTTGTGAATTTTCCAAAGAAATATTTTGTTGAGATGCTATGTGGGAAGATTTAATACTTTTAATATTTTCAAATATCCCCTTTGTAATTTTATATACAACATCCTCTGGTAAATCTTTTCTAACTAACATAATATTTCTAACTGATGCTGTTTTTATATCTTTATCTGTTCCATAAATTTCAGCTGGAATAATATCTTCAACAAAGAAGGGATATTTTTCCATTAGATTCTTCATCCCTTTTCCTGTAATTGGGACTAAAACCATATCTGCATCTTTTTTTAACTCCATTATAGTTTCATTTGGGATACCACTTGTTACAAATATAGCGTCTACCAAACCATCTCTCATTTTTTCCACAGCATCACCATAATTTAGATACTGCACTACACTATCTTTATAACTCATCCCATGAGCTTCATACATCATTCTAGCATTTAGTTCAACACCTGAGTTAAATGCTCCTATCCCTACTCTCTTACCCTTTAAATCTTCAAATTTATTTATTTTGTTTTTCTTTATTGTAACTAGTTGAACATAGTTTGGGTATAGACCTGTTAAAGCTCTTAATTCATTTGAATTTTTAGACTGATCCACTGAATCTGACATGGCTATGGCTAAATCAGCTGATTTATTAAGTATTAAGTTTATATTTTCAACTGAACCACCTGTTGATTGCACAGAAGTTCTGTACCCTAATTTTTTTAAAACCTTTGCAAAGGATGATCCAATTGGATAATACAACCCACTTGTTGGCCCTGTTGCAATTGTAAGAAAATTACTCACTTCCCTATCCTTACCTTGTAAATTTTCACTTTCTCTTCCACAACCTATAATAAAAATAAGACTAATAGTAACTATGATTAACCTACCTATAGAACTTTTTTCCTTCATTATGTCCCCCTGTTGTCCATATATTTAATTAGCAATTTACATGCCAATTATAAAAAAAAATTAATTCTTGTACTCATGGTACTTTCCACTCACATACAAATTATAAAATAAAAGCTTGGAATAAAAAACGGTAAAAATTACAAATATTTTTTTGTAAAAATTACCGATTTTCTTTCATATTTATAAATCATACTCTGCAATTTTATTTCTAAGACCTTTATCACTTATTCCTAAACTTTCTGCTGTTATTTTTTTCTTTCCATTATTTTCCTCTAATCTTTTTTTTATTATAATTTTTTCTATATCCTTTAGAGTTAAGTTTGATAAACTTTTAATTTCTTTATTTAATTCATCTTCAACTAATTCATTACATTTTAATCTCTTTGGTAATGAATCTACATCTATTATGTCTCCTTGAGAAAATAATATGCTGTGTTCCATTATATTTAATAATTCCCTAACATTTCCTGGATAATCATAACTTAATAAAATTTTCTCAGCTTCCTTGGATATTCCCTTTATCTCTCTATTCATTTCTCCATTACATTTATTTATAAAATAATCAAATAACAAGGGTAGATCTGTTCTTTTTTCCCTTAGAGGAGGTAGATCAATTTCCACAACATTTAATCTAAAATATAAATCCTCTCTAAACTTTCCCTCTTGTATTAATTGTTTTAAATTCTTATTTGTTGCTGCTATTACTCTTACATTTGTTTCAATAGTTTCATTGGAACCAATGGGATTAAACTTTTTTTCCTGTAAAACTCTAAGAAGTTTCCCTTGTAATTTCAAAGTCATATCTCCAATTTCATCTAAAAATATTGTTCCCTTATCTGCAAATTCAAATTTCCCTACTTTATCTGCAATTGCATTTGTAAATGTCCCTTTTTTATGTCCAAAAAATTCCTCTTCTAACAAGCTTTCAGGAATAGCAGCACAATTTATTTCCACAAAATTATTATCTTTTCTTTTTCCTGAATAATGTATTGCTTTGGCTATTAATTCCTTCCCTGTTCCACTTTCCCCAGTTATCATAACACCTAAATCAACATCCTTTAATTTTTCAACTAGAGAAAAAACATTCTTCATGCTTTCACTTTTTCCTATAATCCCTTGATAATTATTTTTATTTTCAAGTTCCTTACTTAAATATTCAACTTTTTTACTTAAATCTCTTATTTCTAAAGTTTGCTCAATACTCACATATAGTTCTTCTAAATTTAAAGGTTTTGTTAAATATGTAAATGCTCCTTTTTTTATTGCATCCACAGAGGACACTATTGATCCATAGGCTGTCATCATTATTACAGAAATACTTTTATCATATTCTTTTATTTTCTCTAAAATATCAACTCCATTAACAGAACCTATTTTTAAATCTAACAGCACAACATCTATATTATTTTCCTTTATTTTTTCTAATCCCTCATATGGATTTGTAGTAAACATAACTTCATATTTATCCTCTAGTGCAAATTCCAATGAATCACAAATTGAAATTTCATCGTCTATAATCATAACTTTTTTATTCATGAACCTCACCACCAAATATCATTTTTATTTTTGTATATTGATTTTTCTTACTTTCAACTAATAATTTCCCACCATTTACTTCAACTAGTTGTCTAGAAGTTGGTAATCCTAAACCAGTTCCCTTAATTTTAGTAGTATAGAAAATTTCAAAAATATTTTCAATTTCTTCCTCTGTCATTCCTATTCCATTGTCTTCAATCTCTAAGGTTATCTTGGAATCTGATTTATAAAGACTTACTTTAATATAAAATTTTTCATCTAATTTAAATTTTTCCATTTTTTCTTCAATAGCTTGAATTGAATTTAATAATATATTTATTAATACTTGCCTAATTTGAGAAGAATCAATATTTAAAATTATACTTTTATCTATAAATTCAAGTAATTCAATGCCTTTTTTCTTAACCATTGGTTCTAACAATCCAATTGAAGAATCTATTAAAATATGCACTTCTGTTTTTGCCTTATGATTTCCCTTTGGTTTAGAATAATCTATTAAAGATTCTATTAATTTACTAACCCTTTCAACCTCTGCTGGCACTATTGTTACTAGCCTATTTTGAAATTTTGCATTATCTTTTTTTAAAGGTAACAATTCTATATAGGTTTTTATTGAAGTTAATGGATTTCTAATTTCATGAGCTATTCCTGCAATCATATTACTTATTGCTGCGTTTTTCTCCCTTTCAATGGATCTTTCCTTTAAAAATTTTTCCTCTGTAACATCTTCTATTGTTAAAAAAGCTCCTCTATTTTTCTTTAAATAATCAAGTAACGGATACATAGTATATCTATAATATTTTATTTTTTCATCCTTATTTACTTGTATTTCATGGGTTATATGAGCTTTATTTTCATATATTGTTTGTTCAAACAATCCATTTCCTATCATATCTTTAATAATTGGTAATCTCAATCCATTCTTCCCTAAAAAACCATCCTTTATCTTTACAAGGGACATTGCATTTTTATTCATAAATTTAACTTTCCCTTCCCTATTAAAAATTACAATGCTTCTTGGGCTGCTTTCACACATAAGGGAATTTAATTTATTATTATTTTTTATTTCAACTATTTTATCTTCCAATCTAATATTAGATTCCTTTAGTTCCAAAGTTTTCACAGATACGTTTTTCTTTAATTGTAAATTCCAGATAAATGATAACAATAATATTCCAAGTAATACAACTGCTGCAATAGTTAATATTTTAAAATTTCTAGCTAATTTTATCTGCTTTTCTAAATCTGTATTAGCAAACCATTTATCATATAATTTTTTATAAGTCCCATTAAATTTTAATTCCTTTAATTCTTTATCTATTGAGTCCATAAGAACTCCATTTCCGTATAAAGTTCCTAAATAATAACCAACTGGAATTTCATAATTATCTAAAAAAACATAATCTTCTGACAGTTTATCAACAGATAGTAAATAGTCCATAACCTCTTTGATTCCCACTAAAAAATCTGCTCTTTGTGATATTAAAGTATCATAAACTGTCTCTTGATCAAAGGAAGTATTGAAATTTATTCTTTTAATACTATTTAAATAGTTGTATTCAATTGAATCTTTTTCAACAGCAACTAAAAAATGCTTGTAAGATAAGTTTCTTTTTATACTTTCAACTTTGTTCTTTGGAGCTACAATACAGGCCTTTGTTTGAATTAAACTTTCTGAGAAATTTATCATTCTTTCATCTGCCTTATGAAACCTTATCCCCATTAAAATATCCACTTCTTTATTCTTTAATTTTTCTATACCTTCTCCATTATTTATAGGTACATACTTAAATTTTAAATTATTAGATTTCCCAATTTTATTTAAAAGTTCCACATTAAACCCTTTTACTACACCATTTTCAACATACTGAAATGGGGGAGCATAGGGATCAAATCCAACTATATAAGTATCTTTCCCATAAATATTCATAATATTTATAAGCATATAGAAAAAAATTAAAAGTTTTCTCATATTTGTTCCTTTCATTCTTTGATAAAATAAATTAAGGTGCTGATATTTTACATCAACACCTACTTTCTAGATATTATTTGTTTTCTTCCATTTTTTCTATAATTTTCTTCAAATTTCTATTTATTTCTTTTTCCTCATCCAATGATTTTTCAAGTTTATTAATAATTTTACTTATTCCTAAAAACCATCTTGTGAACAACATATTAATGATAAAAAATATAATTGCAATTGTAATTCCCAACACAAAATATGACATTCCATCCATAATAATCTCTCCTTTATACTATTTTATTTGTTTTACTAATCCACTTTTCATTAATTTTAACATTGGTTCAATGTCTAGATTAAAACATCCTATATCTGCTTTTAATATCTCTTTCTTTTCAAAATCAGAATAATCTAAATCATAGCCTGCCCTTGTACATAAAATTCTAAAAAATTCTCTATTTGCTCTTCCATTCCCTTCTCTAAATGGATGTAAAGATATTAAATCCCCCATGAAATATGCTAATTTTTCACAAAATTCATCATATTTATAGCCTTTTAAATAATTTTCTTTTTTTAACCTTTCAAATATTTCTTCCCCTTGAATTTGAATATATCTTGTTATACAAAATTTACTAGATCCCTTTTGAATATCTACCTTTCTTATTTCTCCAGCAAAATCATAACAATCTTGAAATATATATTTGTGAATTTTTTTTAAGTAGTTGAAATCTAACTTTCCCTTTAGAGGTTTTAAAGTTAATTCTATTAGCCTTAAGGATGTGAAAAAAACTTCCTGTTCTGCAAGAAGTTCATGATTTCTAATATTAAATTTATTTCTAAGTACAGTTGACTTAGGATATGTGTATTTATCATCAGCTATTGTATAATCCTTTACATCACTAATATCCATATTACCCTATCCTTTCAAAAGTCTTTTCTTCCTTTGAATTATTAATAAACTTGAGTTAAGCTTACCAGAAGCTACATTTTTTAAAAGAGATATATGCTCCTGTGACATTTTAAAATCTTCAATTTCAAAACTTTTTATAATATTTTGTAATCTCTTTTCTAGGACATCATTTTTCATAAACTCTCCTTAGAAGTATCTTTATTTTCAAATATTTATACTACTATTTTACCATATTTTAGTCATTTTTTCCATTTTTACTTAAATCATTGAAAAGATTAAAATAATATAAAAATTCTTCTTTTACTTTAAAAATATCTTTATATTCTAAGCTTATATTTCCCTTTAGATCAGCTTGCCCTAAATCTATATTTAATAAATTTAACATTTCAAATTTTAAAATTTCGTCATCTATTAGTTTTATTTTACTAAAAACTTCTTTTTTTCTATATTAATATTATATTTTTTATAAATTTCCCCTTGAAGTTTTTTTTCAATGGCTAGATATTCTGATAACTCTTTTTTTACAGGTCTTGTTATATCTGATAAATAAGCTTCTGAAGCATCATGAAGTAAACACCCTAGTTGAATTTCTCTAGAATAACTTCTAGATTTTGCTTCTAAATAACAATTTATAGAATGTTGAGCAACACTAAAAAAATATTTAACATGACCATTACCTCTACAAACTAAAGATAGGGCATGGGCTATATCTTCTATTTTTATTTCATCTTCCCTTGGATTAAGTGGATAAAATTCTACTCCACTATAAGTATTTATACATGTTCCTTTTCTCATTTACATACCTCTTTCAAAATTATTAAATTAATTATAGCATTTATATATGAAAAATAATATTTTTTATTCTTCTAAAAATGTTATAATATTATTCACAAATACTATATAAAGGAAGATAATAATGAGAATTTTAATAGACGCTGATGCTTGTCCTGTTGTTGATCTAACAATAAAGATAGCTTTACAATACAAAATAGAAATAATTTTATACTGTGACAAAAACCATATTTTAGAAAAGAAAAATGCTAAAACTATTTATGTTAACCCTGGAAATGATGCTGTTGATTTTGTGCTTCTTAGAGATACTGAAGAAAATGATATTGTTGTTACCCAAGATTTTGGATTAGCTTCTATGATATTAGGTAAAAAAGCTCACTGTATAAATCAAAATGGACTTATTTACAATAAATTTAATATTGATTCCCTACTTTTTTCAAGACAGATGTCAAAAAAAATGAGAGACAAGGGAAAACGTACTAAAGGTCCTAAAAAAAGAGAAGCTAAAAATGATTTAAGTTACAAAACATCTTTAACTTCTCTAATTGAAAATTATAAATAATTTTAGACTAATTTTTTGTTAATAAAATCTTCTAATTTATTAATTGCATTTCTAAAAGTTTCCTTGTCTATCTTCATACATGCTTGTTCTATATCTGCAGTGGAACAAGCTTTTTCTATAACTTTTTCAAGTTCCTCTTCTTTTACTCCAAACTCCTTATAAGAAATTGGTAGATTTACACTTTTATAAAATTTTATTAATTTTTCTAATTCTTCAATATTGTTGTCCATCATAGTTTGAACAAGTACACCGTATGAAACTAATTCTCCATGCAAATGATTTTCTTCAACTTCTGGAAAAATTGTAAATCCATAACATATAGCGTGAGCTGCACCACTGTTATATTTCATTTCCAAAGCATTGGAAACTGTTCCTGTAGCTGCTATTATTGATAAAACAACTTCCTTCACTTCCTCAGATGATTTTTTTTCTTTACAATCTTCAATAGCCTTTGTCCCATTATTAAATATTGGTTCTTTACATAAACTAGATAAAGTTACTCCCATAGTATTTGAAAAATCTAATTTTTCCCCTCTAGAAGAAAATTCAGGTTCATAAGCCTTTGCTACAGTATCACCTATTCCAGCCCAAATATATTTAGTTGGAGCCTCTGCTATAATTTTTGTATTTATAAATGAATGTTCTGCAGGTGCATGTCTAAAATAAACATCTCTAAATACACCATCTGGATAGTATACTGCACAAACAGATGTCATTGCTGCACATGTTCCTGCAATAGTTGGAAATGTAAAAATAGGTTTCTCTATTTTCCCTGTTAAGATTTTACAAGTATCTAAAGCTTTCCCGCCTCCAACTGAAAATATCATATCTGCCCCTTGTACTGCTTCATTAGCTGCTAACATTTCTGCATTTTCAAAGGAAGCTTGCCCACCGTACCATAAAGTATCTATAATACTTATTCCACTTTCTTTTGCTGCTGCTTTTATTTCTTCACTTGCCTTTGATAAAGCTGTTTTACCACCAATCATTACTGCTTTTTTCCCGTAAATATTACAGATATTTCCTATTTCATCATAAGCTGAATCTCCTATGGTATAATTTGATGTAAATGTATTCTTTCTCATAATTTCCTCCTATCACTACCTAATAATTATTATTTAACAAAAATTACTGAACTTTTTTTATTTTCAACGCTTTTTTCTTGAGTGAATTTTCTATTTTTATATACTCCAACAGTTAAAAATGGAATAATTATAATTGCTATTCCTAAATATCCACAATAACCATAACCGTATTTTACAATTTTACTCAATCCTAACATTGAAATACTTATTGAAACTACCATGCATAAACATGATGAAACTATTCTACGAACTATAGGTTTTTCTATTTTTTCCATAACTTTAATAGTTGAAAATTTGGCCACAAAACCATATAAAATAGATACACCTGTTGAAATTAAACATAAGAATAATGCTGCATTATAGAACCAGTATAAGAAAGTCATATTTAAATTTTTACACACATATAATACTGGTAATGTTGTTGCTCCAGCAGCTATAAATTCTGGCGCCCAAGCAAGTAACATTAACACTGCCATAACCAAAGCTATACAATTCATTACAAAGGCAATTGTCATAGCCTTTGTTGCTTGTTCTTCAGTTTTTAATACTGATCCACAAGAAATCATTGTTGGTATTGCAACTGCTTGAAACCCTGCATAAACAAAAGCTTTTAAAATTAATTTTCCCATATTAGAATTGCCTGTTAAAGAAAAATTGCTTATAGTTTCCATTAATACTGGTGTTCTAGCTTTTATCCCTATAAAGAAGATTATAAACATTGAAACTAATATAACTATAGACATAACACCTGATACCTTTATAATTAATTTAGCTCCAAATATAGTTAAAATTAAAAATATTGAACTTATTAAGAAAACTGCAGGAATATAATTTATTAAATTTGTAGCTGCAATTAAAGAAGCTGCACCTGCTATTACTGCTCCCACAGCACAGATAACCATTGTATGAAAATATATTTCAAATATCCATTCCACTTTATCAAAGGGATGATATAAATTTTCAAATAATTCTTTATAATTTTTTAATTTTCTTGAATTTTTCATAACTATTGCTTCTCTTATTGTCATTGTATATAAAATCATTGCTAAAACAGCTGAAATTATTCCTGAAAAACCACTTGTAACAAAATATTGTGTTTCTTGATTTCCAGTGGCAAAACCACCTCCTGCATGAGTACTAAATAAAACTGCTGCTACAGAAAATATAGTTATCATTCCTATTTTTGAATTTCCTGAATTTTTGATTTCCATAATAAATCCCCCTAATAAAATTTAAATTTTTATATAAAAAAGCCAGTCTATATGTTAGACTGGCTTATCTCAATTTATTTATATTACTTAATTTAATCAAAATCTAAATTTCTACTAGAGAGAAATATTTTTAGATGAAGTTTTATTATAGTAACTGTAATTGAAATTATTTATAAGCTTTTCTAACATATTATTGCCACACAAAAAGTCTCTACTTATTATCATTATTATTGATATAAGCAGTAAGAGATCTATTAGGTTTAGCAGATATGTTCTTAACATATAAATAATTCCTCCTTTTCTTTTAATTTTCAATATAGTACAACAATTTTTATTTTTTTGCAAGCTTTTTTATTTCTTTTTAGTAAACAGATATATTTCTCCAATTGGATAAATTATATAAATATAGTTATTATCCTTTCTTATTACAGCATTATCTTTGTTTTTTGTTAACTTTGTTTCTGCTGAAATAAATTTTATATTTAAAGGCTCTACTTCTTCTTTTAATTTTTCTAAACTAATTTTTTCAGTTCTGTCTAAAATATTTTTTATTTCTTTTTCAGGAATAGTAAATTTAATATTAACTGCATTTTCATCTTTATTATAGACTAAAAGTATATCCTTTGCATTTTTTGAAATGTTTTTTGGGACCCATCCCTTTTGAATATATTCTGAAGCTACGTTATAATCTTTTAATTTAATAGTACTATTTCTATCTGTAACTTTTAAAAATATTATTGTTAAAAATAAAGCTGATATTATAATTCCTATTGATACCTTTGCTCTAGTCTTTTTATTCAAATTAATCACTTCCTTCAAATTTAATTAAATTTTTAACTTTTCCAATAACTCCAAACTACTTTCCTATGGAAAAATTCTAACATTATTTATACTTTATTCTTGTTAACTTCATATATTCTTTCTATTTTTTTATTTCTAATAAAATTATACTCCTATTTTTATTTATATGTTTGCCATTTTCCCTGATACTTCTTCAGCTTTCTTTTTCACTATTTCTTTTAATACTTTTACTTTTTCATCATTCAATTCTTTATTTTTTAAAAAGTTAATTCCTAAAGAAGCAATTACTTCTCTTTTATTATTATATATTGGAGCACCTATTCCTATTGTTCCTTTTATATACTCACCATAGGAAACTGCTGCTCCTTCATTTCTAATTTTATTTAAATCTTCTTTTAGTTTTACAGATGATATTTTCAAATTTTTATTCTTTTTTATTACATTTTCTATATAATCATCTATAAAAGATATTTCTTTATGAGCTAAAATAGCCTTTCTCATAGCCCCACAATGAAGATAAAATTCATTTCCATAGTTTTCAATTATTTTAATACTTTGTAATCCATCTACTCTCTCTATTATCGTTCCTTTATAACCAACTGGAATCATTAAAAATGAATCTACTCCTGATTCCAAAGATAAATTTTTCAACGCTAAATAAGCAATATTTTTAATATTTATCACTGATAGAGCTCCCTTGCCTAATGAAACTAACGCTGGCCCTAATTTATAAAAATGAGTCCTTTCATCTTTTAAAACATACATTTTCATAGTTAATGTTTTTAAAATTCCATGTGCCGTACTCTTAGGAATATCCAATGTTGTATATATTTGAGAAAGACTACATCCTTTTGGTGATTTTTTTAAAACTTCTAAAATTTCAATAGCTTTGCTTAAACTTTTAATCATAATTAGTTAAATAACAAAATAAATTTGTTATTTCCTCCTTTTTACTGCTTTATTCATTTTTTATCTATCTTTTACTATTACATGAAACGGTAAAAGATAGATAATCTCAACTTTTATTTAATATTTCTAAATTGCTTCTTGATTTGTGAAACTATTTCCATACTGGTTTTTAGATTTTGAATTATCTCCATATTTAACTAATTGTTGATTTGGAATCCACCATTTTAACTTCCAAGCTAATAACCACATAATTCCTACAATTCCAAAAATAGACCAGGTCACTATATGTCCTCCAATTTTTGGCATTAAATTCATTATTATTGGTGGAATAACTTGTAAAGCTATTATAATGGGACGATTAAAAATATCAGCTATTCCAGCATCCTCTATTCCCCTAGACTTTAATTCTGGATCAACTACACGCAATAATAGTATCCCTGTAGCTGTAACTCCTGTGGCATGTCCCCAAGACATCATATTTCTTTCAAACCAATCCTTTCTTGAAGTTTTTCCACCTATTATTACAAACCACAATAATGTAACTAAGAACCCAACACCACATATTATTAATAGAGGACCTGCATATTGCATTGCTACTCCTAAATTTAATGATCCTATTCCTGAAACCATTAAGAAATCTGTAGCTGTTCCTTGAATTCTGCTAATTGTATGTCTATCCACATATTTATGCCCATTAGTTTTATTTAATATTTTATTTAATACGAATGCAGCTAATAAAGACGTACAAAATGCTGGTATTGATATTGCAAATCCTAAATGACTTCCACTAAAACTTTTAAACCAGCCACTAAAATATTTTCCTGTTATAGATGCTAGTAAAACAAGCCCCAAATGAAAAGTCAAAGGATCGACACATATAGAAGAAATTGTTATTTTCCCTGCTGGTTTTTGTTTTTCTGGTGGAATTAATCCTGTTCTTAATTCTATTGGTAAATCTTGAGGATTTTTAACATAATGAGTATAACCTTTTCTTGTTCCCCAATTAATTAAACAAATCCCCATAATAATACCTCCAACAATACCTAAAGTAGCACATGTTAAAGATAGATCAGTCATGTTAGCTATTCCCATTTCTTCTAATGCATTTCCTACTGCAACTGCTGTCCCATGTCCTCCGTAAAATCCTGTAGCCATAGTTAAACCAAATTGTTCTGGTAAATTTGGATAAATATGTTTTAATAAATATACTGTTAAAAACATCCCAGCAGCATATTGTAATACAGCTATTCCCGTTACATTGAAGAACATCCCACCTATTACAGGACCCGAAGTCTCCTCTTTAGTTGGTTTATCACCTATTGGCGTTGCTGCAAAAATAATAACTATTAAAATACTAGCATAAGTTCCAAAAGAATTAGACAATGGAATCAATCCATAACCTCTCGGTCCTAAAGCAAGTGCTATAAATCCACCTATTAATGCCGAAGGTATTAATAATTTTTGAAAAATTTTCACCTTAGCCCGAAGCATCTGCCCCACTAGTAAAAGTATACCCATCCAAGCTGCATCTTGTAATACCATCCATATTGCCTTACTTGTTAACACTTCCATGTTTCCTCCTTATAATTTTCACTTAATAAAATTAAAATTTATCCTTCGTAGTAAGGCAATTGCTCATTAAAATTTTCTTTATCATTTTTATACCATTCACATATATGATTTACAGCCTCTCTTGCTTTAGCTATTGCCGCTAAATCTGAATTAAATCCTTGATGAGGTTGCACATAAAAATTTTCTGTATGGTCTAAAGCTTTTTCAACTATTTCTTTGCTAGCTTTATGATTTCCATTTTCTGATAATAAACCATCTTTAATTAATTTCGAAAATTTTGCTTCATCTGTAAATACATCTAAACCTATTCCTCCTATAATTTTTTTATTATATAATTTAAGTAAAACTGATTCTGGAGCTATATCTCCTCTAGTTACGTTAGCAAACATAACTCCTTTTTTAGCTCGGCATAAATATTTTTCAGAAAAATAGTTAACATTATAAAATTTACTTTGAGGATCTTTAGTTAAATTCATAACATTAACAATAATATCGCTTGTTTGAATTGCTTCTTCTTTATTTACAAATTTTACTGTTCCTTTATATAATTTTTTTAATTCTTCTTCTCTTATATCAACAGCTTGAACATTTAATCCATTTCCTTCTAATAACTCATACACTCTTTTCCCTATTTTTCCAACTCCAAATACTGTTGCTGTCCTATTTGGTCCCAGTTCCATAAAAGAATTAGTTTGATTTCTTTCAAACGTTTCTGTATTTTTAGTATATTCATTTAATCTCCCCGCCATAGCATATACAAATTTTATAGCTGTTTGAGCCACTGCATTAACACAATATTCTCTTAATGAAGTTAAATTAATAACTTCTTGTAAATTTTCAAAATGATCATATCCCGCGCTTCTTGTTATAATGCTTTTTTTAGCTCCCTCTAAATATTCTTGCGGTAACTTTGAATGTGTTTTTGTTGTAATAATATTCGGTAATTTAATATCTTTATGTTTTTTTATATAAGTTTGTAAATTTTCTGGAGTTACTATATATCTAAAATCTTGTGGTAATAAACCTAATTTTTGTTTTGCTTCTGTTTCTTCTTTTATATGTATAGCCTCTTCTCCTAATGCTTCAAAATGTATTACATCTTCTCTCATTTGTCCTCCTAAATTTTATTTGTTTTCAGGATAAGATATGATATAATATACTTGTCTAGGGTATGATTTATATCATGCTTATCCCATTTTGCATTCTTGCGATTTGGGATTTTTTTTTGTTATTTAATTCTTTTAAGTTTCCTCTTATTTTTTTTATTTCTAAATTTAACCGTCAAACATTCTATCAATTCTTAATAAATCAATAAATTTATTTCTCATTTTAGACCTCCTTTTTTCAAATAAAAAAATATTTTTTCGTTCGTTCTACATTATAGAACGCGTTTTTAAAATATCTGTAATATATATATATATACCTTTTTTTTTCTGTTTTGTCAATTTTTTTTATTAGTTTTAAAAATATATTGAACTATTAGAAATCATTATCCTTATATATCAGTTCTTCTTTCTGTTTTAGAACATAAAAAAAATATTTATTTTTTGATATCATTTTCAACAAAAAAAAGGTTCTTCAATATTTAAATATTGAAGAACCTTTTTTTGTGGGTCTATAATATTTGGTGTTGGTATTTGTAAAAATACTAATGCCTTTATTTTTTGCAAAAAAAAATTGAGACAAATAAAAAAATCCGTTACAATTAAGTTGCGACACCAAAAGAAAGGATGTGATTTATTTGTCTCATAATTATTCTATCAAATCTTTACTAAATTTAAAAGATAATAATATTTTTTTTGACAGTAATTTCGTTAAAGATCTTAATATTAAAGGAATTATCTGCAAAGTATTTTTTGCTAAACTTACATATTCTCCTGCGCATTGTGAATGTTGCGGTTCTGTTAATCATGATTCTATCATTAAATATGGATTTAAAAATACTCTAATTAAAATACCTATGATTTCTAATTATAATACTGTAAATAGAATAGTTAATTCTTTTTATAAATATCATTTGCCTAATTTTAATTATTTACCTAAAAAATTATGTTTTGATGAATTTAGATCAGTTAAAGAATGCTCTGGAGCAATATCCTTTGTTTTTTGTGATGCAGAATCTCATAAAATTATTGATATACTTGAAGATAGGCGCTTAAATCAATTAAGAAATTACTTTTCAAAATATTCTCAAAAAGCTAAGATTTCAAGTCACTATATGCTTACTTCAATAAAGACATATATTAAATATTTGGCTTATATTAAAAATAGTTTAAATTATCCATTTTCCAATGGTCCTATTGAAGGTATTAATAATAAAATAAAAGTTATGCGCGGATCGCATTTGGATACAAAAGTTTTTACTATTTAAAAAATAGAATTTTAATTTATAGTAATTTAGCAAAAATAAAAATTCCTTCAGCGTAAAGTTGAAGGAACAAAAACATTATTTATTTTTTTTCTCCACTAATACCAGTTGACAAAGAACCTTTTTTGTTATTAATATTCTTTCTCTAAAAATTATAGATAACCCATACCCTTTGACACTTCTGCAGATTTCTCTCTAACTATTTTTTTTAATTCTTTTACTCTTTCGTCTGTTAAGTCTTTAGTTTCTAATAAATTAATTCCTAAAGACGCTATAACTTTTCCGCTGCTATTATAAATTGGAGCTCCTATTCCTATTGTACCTTTTGCATACTCACCATAAGATACTGCCACTCCTTCATCTTTAATTTTATTTAAATCTTGTTTCAATTTTGATTGTGAAATTTGTGTATTCTCATTTTTTTCAATAATATCTTTCATATAATCCTCTATGAAAGATGCTTCTTTATAAGCCAAAATAGCTTTTCTCATAGCCCCACAATGAAGATAAAATTCATTCCCATAATTTTCAATTATTTTAACGCTCTGCAACCCATCTACTCTCTCTATTATAGTTCCTTTATAACCAATGGGAATCATTAAAAATGAATCTACCCCTAGTTCTAGAGATAATTTTTCTAAAGCTAAATAAGCTATATTTTGAATATTCAACTCTAAAGAGGCTACCTTACCTAAAGAAATTAGTGCTGGACCTAATCTATAAAAATGAGTATTTTCATCTTTTAAAACATACACTTTTTCCATTAAAGTTTTTAAAATTCCATGCGCCGTACTCTTAGGAATACCTAGTGTTGTATATATTTGAAAAAGACTACATCCTTTTGGTGATTTTTTTAAAACTTCTAAAATTTCAATAGCTTTACTTAGGCTTTTAATCATAAATAATTTAAGTAACAAATAATTTTATTACTTTCTCCTTTCTAACTTGGAATATTTAAACTTATTTTTACTACTATAGTCATTTATTTCAATATTTCAACTTCTAATTTAATTAATAACTCTTTACTCTTAAATCTATATTCGTATTTCAAACTTTCTGAAATATCTATTAAAATAAAGATACTAAAAAATAAAAAATATTTTTTCTATTTAAATATGTCTTATTTTTACTACAACAAGTATACCACTTAAAAAAAAAATTATCAAGCGAATGTTTTTAATGCAACATGTTCTAATTATAAACTTCATTGAAAAATAAATTATTCATATATAATTTCCATATTTTTCAATTACTTTATTCTTGATTTAAATCTTTCTATAACTTTCAATTCTAATATTTTTATTAAACTTTAAAAATAAAAACCGGAACTAATTTATAGTTCCAGTTTTATAATTTATAATAATTTTGATGAAATTTCTGCTAAAGTAGATCTTTCACCCTTTACTAAAGTTATATGTCCTACTATTTTTTCATTTTTTAATTTTTCAGCAGTATATGTTAGTCCATTGGAATTGCTGTCTAAATAAGGACTATCTATTTGTTCTGGATCTCCAGTAAATACAATTTTTGTATTTTCTCCAACCCTTGTAATTATTGTTTTTATTTCAAGAGGAGTTAAATTTTGAGCTTCGTCAATTATTATAAAACCATTTGGAATACTTCTACCTCTAATATAAGTTAAAGCTTCAACCTTTAAAAGACCCATAGATTCCAAACCTGCTATAACTTTTTCTCCTGCTTTTTCCCCTTTTATATCACTTAGAAGCTCTATATTGTCAAATATTGGTTGCATCCAAGGTCTTAGTTTCTCCTTTTCACTTCCTGGTAAATATCCTAAATCTTTACCCATTGGAATTATAGGTCTTGCTATATAAAGTTTAGAATATTTTTTTCTTTCCACAACTTGTTCTAAGCCTGCTGCTATGGATAATAAAGTTTTTCCTGTTCCTGCTTTTCCAACTAAGGTTACAGCTTTCACATCTTCATCCATTAATAAATCCATTGCAAATCTTTGTTCTTGATTTCTAGCTCTAGCTCCCCAAGCATTAATATCTCCATTTAAGAATTTTTTAACCTTTCCATCATTGTATTTTCCAAAAGTTTCCTCTTGACCAGATTTTATAACAAAATAAAAATTAGGTGTAGGTTCAAATCCCAAATCTAGTTCTTCAACATTAATTTTTCCAGATTTATCATATTTGTTAAATATTTCCTTACTAACTTGGATTTCTTTATAACCTCTATCTAATTCTTCATATTCAACCTTATCAGTTGAATAATCTTCAACTACTATTCCAACTGCATCAGCTTTTATTCTTAAATTAATATCCTTTGTTACAAAAATAACATTTTCACCTGGATTATTTTTCATAGTTTCAATGACAACTGCTAAAATATGATTATCCACAACATCTTTTCTCAAACCATCAGGTATTAAATCTAAATTTCTATTTATTTCAACTCTAAATAAGATATCGTTTGGAAGTTCTACTCCCTTTGAAATATCCCCTTTACTTCGAATTTCTTCTATGACTCTAGAGACCATTCTTGCATGAGCTGCTGTGGTTTGTTTCTGCTTCAATATGTCTATTTCTTCTAACACTTCAATAGGTAAAATAACATCGTTACCCCTAAAATTATAAATTGCATTTGGATCATGAATCAAAACATTAGTATCTAATATGAATATTTTTCTCATATTTATCACCTCTTTATAATTTAGTTCTCCTATTATATTATTCTACATTTTCATGTTTTTTCCTTTTTTTTAACTAATAATTTGAAATAGTATATCTATTTTTACCATTTTCTTTGCTTTTATAAAGGGCTTTATCTGCCATATTAAATATATATTCTAAAGATAAATTAGAATTTTTAGGAATTATACAACATCCTACACTTAAACTTTGAGTATATTCTTCCCCTGTTGATATTTTTATAGGTTTTTTTGTTAACTCTATTAACTTCATTAATTTTTCTTCTATATATTCAATATCTTTTGCATTTTTTAAGAATATTGAAAATTCATCTCCACCTATTCTAGCAATTACTGAATTTTCGTCAAAAGTTTCCCTTAAAATTTTAGATATATATTTTAATATAAGATCCCCATTGGCATGTCCATAGGTGTCATTTACATTTTTAAAATTATCAACATCAACAATTATATAAGCTTTTAAAGTATTTTTATTTAAAATATGTTTTTCTAAACAACTATCTAAAGCTCTTCTATTAAATAATTTAGTAAGAGGATCAATATTCGAAATATGGATAGCTTCTGTTACTGCTTCTTTATACTCATGAATATCACTTAGCTTTCCAAATATTTTATTTACTTTTCCTTCTATATTTTTTATTCCTGTTATAATAAGTTGACACCAAACATATATATCATCCTTTATTTTGATTCTTATTTCTGAATTTATATTGGTTTTTCCTTCTATTACTCTTTTTTTAAGGGCCTCTAATAATTTAATATCATCATGATGAACAAAATTTTCAGGATTAAAATCTTTAATATTATTGCTCATCTTATCTTTACTTTTATTGGAAAATGTTCCGTAATAATTTAAATTATTATCTTTTAAATTCAATTGAAATACCACATCTTTTGAATAGTATAGAACATTTCTTAACATTTCATCCATCATTTGATTTTCATTTTCAACTTCTTCTATTCTTCTTCTAGCTAGAACATTTTTTATTCTAGCTTTTATTATTTCTTTGTTTTCTAATTTTGAAACAAAATCCCAAGCTCCAGAATTTAGGGCATCCAATTGCTGTTTTTCATCATTACTTATTACAACTATTGGTAAATTAGCAAATTTAGGATTCATTTTAATATACCTGAGTACTTCTATTCCACTTATTTCTGGCATAATTAAGTCCAATAGAATTAAATCTATTTTTTCTTTTTCCTCTGCTAGTATATTAAGGGCCAAAAAGCCTGATTCAACTTCTACTATATTATAAGTATCGTGAAAAATATTACTGAAACTTTTTCTTGCTATTAATGAATCATCAACGATCATAATATTAGGTTTCATATTTTTCACCCCTTACTTTTTAATTTTTCTTAAATTATACTTTGATATTAATTCTATTAATATTCTTGCTTGACTGAATAATTCTTCACTTACTGCTGCACTTTCTTCTGAAGTTGCAGATGATAATTGCACAACTGAAGATATTTGATTCATATTTTCTGAAATATTATTAACTGAATTATATTGTTCCTTAGATGTTTCTGCTATTGTTTTTATTGCTGTGTCTATATCAGTTGATTTTTCTTTTACTTCTTCAATTGTTTTAACTGTTTTATTAGTTATTAAAACTCCCTTTTCAACTGCTGACATTGAACTTTCTATTAAATCAGTTGTTAGTCTAGCTGCTTCTGCTGACTTTTGAGCTAAATTACGAACCTCTGTTGCTACCACTGAGAAACCTCTACCAGCATCCCCAGCACGAGCTGCTTCAACTGCTGCATTTAAAGCAAGTATGTTTGTTCTAAATGAAATGTCATCTATTGTTTTTATTATTTTATGAATTTTCTTTGCTGTATCTGAAATTTCATCCATGGCAAATCTTAAATCAGTCATTTGTTCTGAACCTGTTTTAAGTATTTCATTTGTTTTTTTAGTTAGAGAAACTGTTTTATCAACCATTTTATTATTATTTCCAATTGATATATTTATATTATTCATTTCATCTGTTAACTTCTCTATAGCTGCAGCTTGTTCAATTGAACCCTTTGCCATCTCTTGAGAGCTTTCTGCAACTTGCCCAGAAGCTTCAGACACTTGTTTTGCTGCATTTTTTATTTTTAATATCATATTAGACATTTCAACACTATATTCATAGTATAATGTTTCCATTTCTCTAAAATCTCCTAAATATTCTATTTTGTCCTCATAATCAAAATTTCCAGCTGACATTGTTTTAAGAACTCTTTCTGTATCCTTAATGTATGAATTTATTTTATTTAAACTATTTTTAACTATTTCTATCATTTCTCCAAATTCATTTTTTGATGAATATTCCAATTCTGAATGTAAATTTCCATTGGCAAAATCATTAATAGCTTTTTTAGTTATCTCCAGTGGCTCTCTGATTATCTTATTTAAAACTACACTTATTGTTAATGATAATAGCACAGCTAAAATTATTAGTACTAACATAATAGTTTTAAATTTACTCATATAAGTTGAAGCTCTAAGAATAACATGTTCTCTGCTATCACTTATATTTTTTTCTATCTTGGAAACTGTTTTTAATATTTCATTTATTCCTTTATTTGAACCATCTATATATAATCTACGAGCTTCTTTTATATTCCCTTCCTCATATAATTTAATCATTCTATCTGTTAAATTAAACCAATTTTTTAAATTTGACTCATACTCATCTATAATTCCTGTTTCATTAATAGAAGTTTTTTTGAATTGAGATACTTCATCTAATGTCTTTATTTTAAAGTTTTTATAATTAGAAATTGAAGCATTATCATTTTCTTTATTTTCAACAATAAAAATTTCTTCAACTATTCTAGCACAAGTATTTGTATTTGTTCTAATACTAGATAAAAAGTCTACTGAATCCATTTTTCCACCATTTTTTATTAGGGACTCAAAGGATTTTTCCACATGTCTTGCACTGTGGATACTAAAAGAACCTATTGCACAAGTTACAACAGTTAATATTATCGTTATTGATACTAGAAATTTACTAATTTTCATATTTTTTAACATTTTATTCTCCTTTTTTTTCTTCTATTTTAATGTCTTTTAATGTTTCTATAAATTCGATTAATTTATTTATATCTATAATCTGAATCAAATGATTTTCCTTTAAATTCACAATACCATTTATAAATAAATTTTCACTTGCAGTGTCTATTAAATCTGGAGTCTCTATATCATCTGAGTTTAATTCATGAATTGAAACAATTTCATTTAATCTTAAAGCAATATTTATATTTTTTTCATTATAAGTTAATAAATAAATTTCCTTTTCATAAACAATATCACTTTCAAATATTAATTCCATATCTAAAGCTGTATAAATTTCATCTCGGTATTTAAAAATTCCATTAATAAAATTAAAAGAATTAAGTACCTGTTGTTTTTCAACATCAACAACTATTTCCTTTACTTGATCTATTTTTAAAGCATAGTAACTGTTGTTAATCTTGAATTCTAAAAGCTGTATTTTTTTATTCCTATACATTTTAGAGCTCCTTTCTATAAACAGATTGTTGCACTAATTTAAATTTGTTTTTTATCCCTGGTAAAATTTCGCTTTTACCTATAATAAGATAACCCCCTGGTTGTAAAGCATTATAAAACTTATTTATTAATTTTAGTTTTATATCCAAAGGGAAATAAATCATAACATTTCTACAAAATATTACATTAAAATTATTAAAAAATGGATTAAAGGGCAACATTAAATTTAATTCTGAAAAATATACTTTTTTCATTAAATTATCTATAACTTGAAACTTATCCTCTTTAACTTTTTTAAAATACTTTTCTATCCTATTATTTTCTACTTTTTTTAAATCTTCCTTTGTATAAAGACCTTTGTTTGCAAAATTAAGAACTTTTGTTGATATATCTGTCCCATATATTGAATAATTCATTTTTAAACCTAGGATCTCTTCTAGGGCAATTGCTATTGAGTAAGCTTCATTCCCCTTTGAACATCCAGCAGACCAAATTTTAATTTTTAAATTGTTTGGGTTTCCCATTATCAATTTAGGAATTATAACTTTCTTTAATATTTCAAAATGTTCTCTTTCTCTAAAAAAATATGTATAATTTGTAGTTAGCCTATTTACTAATTCTTTATATAAAAAAGGATTTTTATTTATTTCTTCTATAAATTCATGCAGATTATTATATTTTTCATCAATAGCAAAAGTTGTTAATCTATTTTTTACTAATTCGTATTTTCTAGAAAGATTTATCCCATAAAATGAAATTATCTGTTTTTGAATTTTATCAAAATCTTCTTTTAATAATTCCATAATTCTCTCCTTTTCCTATATTTTATCAAAAAAATTAATATCCAATACTATCACAGTATAGTTTTTGAACTTATACAATTTCTCATTTGATTTTATGATTCCTTGAATATTATTTTTTGCATTGGCTTCTAAAAATTCATCTTCCCTGATTTTTAAGACATCTATGACTTTTTCTACTAAAAGTCCAAAATAATCTTCTTTATTTTTAAGAATTATAACAGTTTCATCATCTTTTAAGTTTGGTTTTTCTATATTAAAAATTTTTCTACCATTAATTATTGGCAAAATTTCTCCCCTTAAACTAATAATTCCTTCACAATAATCCTTTTTTCTAGGTATATCTAATATCTTAACTGAGTTTATTATTTCTTGAATATAATCCACATTAACAGCATAATACCTATCCTTTATTGAAAACAACATATAACTTTTTTTCACCATACTATTCACTCACTTTCTTATTTAATTCAAGAGCTAATCCAGTTACATCAACAATATAACTAATTGTTCCATCTCCCATAGTTGTACAACCACTTAAACCCCTTAGGGACTTTGTACATTTTTTCAAATATTTAGGAAATGTTTTAACTACAACTTGATATTCTCCCCCTATTTCATCAAAGGCAATGGCAAATTTTTCTTCTTCACTAGCTTCTATTAACATTATAATTTTATTCCTATTATCTATATAATTAGAGTCAGCATAGTAACTATTTAAATTTATCAAAGGATAGTTTATATTGTCTATCACTATAAACATATTTCCATTTGTATCTTTCACTATATCTTCTCTTTTTTCTTTAAATATTAATTTCATTGAATTAATAGGCACTATATAGCTTATATTATTTGATATTATTTTTATTCCACTAACAATTGATAAGGTCAAAGGTATAATTAAATCAATAGTTGTTCCAGTATTTTCTTTACTATCTATTTTAACTACACCACCTAATTTCTTCACATCCTCATAAACAATATCCATTCCAACTCCTCGTCCTGAATATTCATTAATTGTTTCAGTGGTTGAGAAACCAGGTTTCATTATTAAAGAATATATTTCTTTATCTGTTATTTCTCTATTGCTTTTTTTAATATAACCCTTATCAATTGCTTTGTTTAATATTGCTTTTCTGTCCAAGCCTTTCCCATCATCACAAATTGATATTATTATATTTCCACCTTCAGTTTTTGCTTTTAATATAATAGTTCCAACAGAAGATTTCCCTAAATTTTCCCTAGTCTCTCTAGATTCTATCCCATGATCAACAGCATTTCTTATTATATGCATAATTGGATTATATAAATCTTCTATGATATTTTTGTCAACTTCAGTTTCTTCCCCAACAAATTTTAACTCTATTTTTTTGTTTTCATTTCTTGACATATCCCTTACTAATCTTTTCATGCTAGAAAAAACTCTGTTTATAGGTAACATTCTAATTTCCATAACATTTTCTTGAAGTTCCTTTATTCTTTCATTTAAGTTATAAAATAAATTTTCTATTTCCTCTGATTTATTAAATTCCTTTAACACCCTGTCCTCAAGAACTGCTCTAGAAGTAACCAGTTCAATAACTGTATTTAAAAGGTTATCTAGTTTATTTACATCAACACTTATATAATGCTTACGATCTTTAATATCTTCAATTTCCTCTTCTTCTTCTTCTTCCTCTTCAACTTTTTTTAAATCTTTAAATTCATATGGAGTAACTGAAGATTTTTCAACAAATAATATTTTTTTTAACATATTATTTATTTCTGATTCCTTAGAATCACTATTAACTAAAAAAGAAACTCCCTTTTCACTAATTTCCTTACAAGACTCTGGACCTTTTAAAATAGTAGGGAAAGTTTCTAGTACTTTTGAAATTTTTTCTAATTTATTTTTAGCATCTAAAGCTCTTATATCTTCCATCATACAATCTTTTTTAAATTTTATTTTAACCTTATAGTTGGATTTTTTCCCTTTAAAATTTTTCGAATTTTCAAAAATTAATTTTATTCTATTTTTTAAGGGGGTTATATCTTTTCCTAGGTCACCATTTTCCTCAAGAGTTTCTATTTCATTTTTTATAAAGGAAACAACTTCTAAAGAAATATCTATAATCTCAGAAGTTAATTCTATATTATTATCCCTTATAAAGGAGTATACATCTTCTAACCCATGGGAAAGTTCTGACAATTTTTTAAAATTAAGCATGGCAGAAGATCCTTTTATTGTGTGCATAATTCTAAAAACATTGTCTATCCATTCTTTATTTGTTCTTTTATTTGATTCTGCTTCTAATAATTTAGTTTCCATTTCATCTAGGAGGTGAGTTGTTTCATATAAAAATATATCAAACAAACTTTCTTCTTTTTTCATTGATTACCTCCTTAGAATAATTGGTCAACTGCACTCATTAATAGTTCCTCTGTAAATGGTTTAACTATAAATCCTTTAGCTCCGCAAGCAAGAGCTTCTCCTACTAATTCTTCTTGCCCTATAGCTGAAACCATTAATACATTTGCAGTTTCATCTATTTTTAATATTTCCTTAAGAGAAAGTAATCCATCCATTACTGGCATTGCAATATCCATTGTTATTACATCAGGTTTTTTAGTCATGTATTTATCCAAAGCTTCCTTACCATTTTCAGCTTCTGCTACAACTTCATAGCCTGCTCTTTCAAACATTTTCTTTATTGTTTTTCTCATAAATAATGCATCGTCAACTATCATTACCGTCTTCATTTATCTATCCCCCGTATTTTAAATAAATTTTTCCCCTTGTCTCAATGTTTTTATTTTTAATTTACCATTTTTAGTATAAAAAGTAGCACTTCTACCTGAATTTCCACCAACATCACTGGAAATTAAAGGTATGTTCAATTCATCTAATATTTTTATTGCCATATCTACATTTCTTTTTCCCACATCACTTTTTAATATTTTAGAATTTATTGAAAATAGCTCTGCTCCCCCTACTATTTTACAGCGTAATAAACTCTTCTTTGCACCTTTATCTATAAGCTTTTTTAAAAGAATTTTTATTCCTGTATCTGCATATCTTGTTGGAACCATATCAGAAGCTTCTTTTTGTAAAGCACTTGGTAAAAGAACATGAATCATTCCTGCTATGTTATTAAATGAATCATAAATTATAACTGCAACACAAGAACCTAAACCTATTGCACATAATTCATCCTCATTTGTTCCTATTTTAATTTGACCAATGGATACCATATATTTTCCCATACTAGATGCCTACACCTTCCATAATTTTATCCTTCTCTTCAAAATTAGGTATGATGACAATTTCCCCTATAAAATTTTTATTTTTATATTTTTCATCTGTTAAATATAATTCAGACTTAATATATATCAATTCTGAGCAAGATGTTGCCCCAGCCTTTAAAAAAGCTCTATCTAAAACTGCAGCTTTCATATCTATTGCCATATCTGTTAATCCTGATTCTATTTTTAATTTTGTTATTTCCACCAATGTAGTTATATAGGAATTTCCTATAATGTTTATACACTCTAATAAAACACTAAATTTTAATTCTTGTTGCTCCTCTAGGGTCATTTTTTCAAGATCTTCATCTAACATTTTTTTTGTCATATACTTTGCAACTAATGTTGCTCCAGCTTCATCCATAAGCATTAAAATAACACCTTTTACATCCCCTGTAATTTCCAAAGCTGCCATATATGTTTCATCTTCTGGATTTTGTATTACATCAAATATTTGTTCAAGTTGAATTACAGAAACATAGGGTATATTATGTTTTATTTTTTTATCCATGAGTTCAGCTAAAGATTTTGCAGCGTGTCCTGTACTTATATTGGCTATTTCCTGGAGAGTATCCTCTTGAAGTTTAGTTAATATCATCTTTGTTTTCCTCCTTAAATAATTCTTTGTATCTAAGTTTATAGTTAATATATGTAAATAAAGGTACTAAATATAAATAAAAGGCAAAGGGTAATGATCTAAAATATGTAATATCTAGTATTAAAGCTGGTACAAACCACGATGAATTCCATGGTATAAATGTACTTACTAAAACTGCTGTATTTTCTAAGTCCTCTGCAAATTTTATTCTTGGTATTTCTTTTTCATCGTATATTTTTTCCATAACTTGTTCAGTCATAATTATAGCTGCTGTTTGGTTAAAGCCTATCATTGATGAAAAAACACTTAAACCTAAAGTTTTTCTAAATAAAGTTGCCCTTGTTTTTGCTAATCCTATTTTATTTTTTAAATATTTTAGCGCCTCTATTTGATCTAAAATACCAATAAGTAAACATGAAATTATTATTACTACACAGGCATTTAACATGGAAATGAGGCCTCCACCTTTAATTATTGTTTCTAAATCGGTTCCTTTAAATCTATCAAATCCAAAGATCATATATTTCAAAACTTTAATTATACTTTCATTTTGTAAAAATAAAGCTACAAAAAAAGAAAATACTATACTTACACCCATGGATATTTTAACATCTATCTTTAAAAAACTAAAAAGTATAATTATAATAACTGGTATAAAAACAAACCTCACATCTAAAGTATAATTTTCTAATATTAAATTAGGTAATATACTTTTTGCCACATCTAACACATATATTCTAGATATCCCTAAATATAGTAAAGAAGTTGCAATAAATGGGAGCACCATGGAATTTATCATATTTTTTAGATTTTCATAAATACTTACCCCTGTAAGGGAAGAAATAAGATTTGCACTTCCTGATATAGGTGACCACCTATCTCCAAAATACATTCCTGAAATAATTGCAGCTCCTACAACATTAACATCCACATTACCTGTTTTAGCTATACTCATAAGAGCGGCTCCTACAATTCCAGCTGTTGCAAAACCACTTCCTATTATACAAGCTACAAAACAACTTAAAAAAAATGAAAACAGTATAAAAATCTTAGGATTGATATACTTAATTCCAAAATATACCAATGCTGGTATTGTTCCAGCAGCCATCCAGCAAGCTGAAATGCAACCAATAAAAGCAAACAATATTATTACTATCTTCATTTTTTTGCTGTATTCTACAAAAATTGCAGCAATATCACTAAAGTTTATTCCTTTTCTTAAACCTGCTAAACATAAAATCATATAAAAAACTAAACTTGTCAATCCTATTAAAAACTTAGCTTTAATAGTATAAACAAATAAAATTATTATAAAACCTATAAACAAATTTTTTTTCATTTTACTCTCCAGTTTTAGTATTAAATTTTTCTTAAAGTTCCCTTGATAGCCTCTTGTATATTTTTATAATTTTTTATTTCTTCCTTATCTATTAACTTTTCTATATCCTTTTTATTATAGCCTAATCCTTCTAGAGCCATAATTAACTCTTCTTCTATATTAGAATAATTTTCTGTTGATACACAGTTATCTAAAACTATTTCTAATTTATTAATTTTATCCTTTAAATCTAATATTATTTGTTGAGATTTTTTTTGCCCTAATTTAGGTACTTTTTTTAAAGTTAAATAATCTTCTCTTAATATAAGACTTTTAATCTTATCCATATCAAAGGTAGACATAATTGCCAAAGCTAGAGAAACTCCAATTCCTTTTACACTTAAGAGCATTTCAAATAAATTTCTCTCTTTTTTATTTAAAAATCCCACTAGTTTAAACTCTTCCTCTTTAATATGGCTATATATGTATATTTTTATATTTTCATCCTCTGTTATTGTATCATAGGTTCTCAAAGAAATGAAAACTTTATATCCAACTCCATTAACATCAAGAGCCACATAATTTGTTGTTTTATAATCAACTTTCCCATTTAAATAATCAAACATTAATCTCTCCCATCTTTAATTTTAACTTCTCTCACTAATCTATCTAAGAAATTCTCAACAGATTTTTCAGGAGAAATATCATCTCCTATTATGCTTTTTATTCCCCAACATTCCATTAATTTTTCTTGAACAAAATTTGAATTAGGTAAAAATATATATGAGTCTGGTTTTTTATTTATATCATATTTAGACCATATTTTATTTAATTTATAAATCAAATATCTCATATTAATATCTGACAAGCTGTACCCTATGAATAAAAAAGATTTTCCTAACATATCTGATCTTAATTTTATATCCATTGATGATTCAAAATCCATTCTTTCAAAATAACTACTTTCTGTTAAAATTATACTTTTATCATCTGAAAAATCTCCGTGAAATTTAACAATTTGAGTTTTGTTATGATTAATATTACAAATATCTTGAACTCCAACTATTTTCGTATAGGGATATTCAAATAATTCAAAGGATTCTTCCAAACAATTGTCATAATTTGTAGTATATATTATTTGAAAGTTTAATTTACAGATATCCTTATGTATTTTTGATTTTTCTATTCTTCTATCTTCTACAATCCATTTGTCTTTCATTTCCTCAACCAGTCTTCCTATCCCACCAGTTTCTAAACAATAATATTCTGCTAAATCTAGACTATTTCCATAAAGACTAAAGATTTCCTTATCTATACCTAAATGATCTGCCATTTCATCTATCATTTCTTGCCAAGTTGGTAGCCCTAGATTAGCGGATATTCCAGCTCCAACAAAAAGAATAACTTCGTTGTTTTTTATTTTTTTCGCAAGTTTTTTTAATAGTTTATTCATTTACTTCACCTTCTAAGTATTTGAAAAATTTTTTAAAGGCAATTATTCTTGTGGAAATATTATTTTTTTCTTCTCCTAAATCAGCGAAAGTATTACTATAGCCCTTTGGAATAAATATTCTATCTAGTCTATCTTCTCTTATTCCAGTTGGTTCCTTAGCTATACTTCCATAACACTCACCTAAAAATACCTTTACATTTTTTCCGTCACAATATCCAACTATTGACTTCATTAGCACTGTATTTTTTTCTCTACTAAAAAATCTGCAAAAATTTTCAGCACCTAGGTTATCCCAAACTATTGAGGTTAATCCTCCAGGTAAATTTCCAAATTCTTTAATATATATACCTGTTTGCTCCACACAAACTGGCCTTCTTATAACTCTAAATGCTTTTATTACTTTATCTTTTATTAATTTTTTGTCGTCCTTAGATTGAATTTCTTCAACGTCATAGTCCACATGTAAAACTTCCATTTCCAATTTTAATAAATTTGATGCTTTCTGAGCATCTTGAATCTTTCTTTTATTTTTTGACATAAAATATACCTTCATACACCTACTCCTAAAGATTTTTTATATGTTCTTATTATACCATTTAAAGTATTTTTATCAAAAATTTATCTATGCAAAATCCCTTAATCTCCCATATTATAGCTTTTTCTAACCTTTTTAGCTAATAATAATGTTTTTCCTAATTTTACACCAGATAAATAACTTCTATCTAGTTCATTTTTGTATTGGGATACTTCTCCCTTTAAAAACATATGTAAAACTTTCAAACTATCTACAACTCTATAACCAACAGCCTCTAAAGATCTGTTCATAGCAATTGAAGTATATCCCATATCATCTTCATTATTTTGCTCACATATTGCAACTGTTACACTGTACTTTGTTTTCACAACTTCATTTACACTTACCCACACTGACCTATCTGAAGGGTCAAAGGTATCGTAACAATATAATCTATCTAAAAATTTTTTTATATCTCCTGTTACATTATAAAAATATGTTGGAGAACCCAGTACAATTCCATCAGATTCCTCTAATAACTTATATATTTTACTCATATCATCTTTTCTTACACATTTATTGGTTTTTGCACATCCTTCGCAACCTATACAATCTTTAAAGTCAAAGTCAGATAAATGTATACATTCAACTTCTATTCCACAAGATTTAACACCTTCTAATACCTTATTTACTAATATATCTGTGTTTCCTTTTTTTCTAAAACTTCCAACAACTCCAAGTACTTTCACAATCCACCTCCATTATTTATTTTTTAATATTTTTTTTAAATATTTTCCTGTATAACTCTTTTTAGATTTTGCAACTTCCTCTGGAGTACCAATTTTAACAATTTTCCCTCCATTTTTCCCACCTTCAGGACCTATATCAATTATATGATCTGCTATTTTAATAACATCTAAATTATGTTCAATAATTATAACTGAATTTCCCTTTTCCACAAGCCTATCAAGTACTTCTATTAATTTTTTAACATCTTCAAAGTGCAATCCTGTTGTTGGTTCGTCTAATATGTATATGGTTTTACCCCTTGAATTTTTTGAAAGCTCTGTGGCTAATTTTATTCTTTGAGCTTCCCCCCCTGATAAAGTTGTAGCTGGTTGTCCTAGTTTAATATATCCTAATCCAACATCCATTAAAACTTTTAATTTCTTTTCTAATATAGGTATTGCTTTAAAAAATTCATAGGCTTCATAAACACTCATTTCCAAAACTTCTGAAATATTTTTTCCCTTATAGTGAACATCTAGGGTTTCTTTATTGTATCTCTTCCCATTGCATACGTCACACTGTACATAAACATCTGGTAAAAAATTCATTTCTATTTTTATTATACCTGCTCCTTGGCATGCTTCACATCTTCCACCTTTAACGTTAAATGAAAATCGTCCCTTTTTAAATCCTTTCATTTTAGAATCCTTTGTCATGGAAAAGATATTTCTTATTTCATCAAATATCTTTGTATATGTTGCTGGATTGGATCTAGGAGTACGACCTATTGGAGCTTGATCTATATCTATCACCTTATCTAGATTTTCAATACCTATTATTTTTTTATATGGTAGTGGATATAATTTCCCTTTATTTAATTCATTAAACAATATTGGATATAAAGTTTGGTTTATCAATGTTGATTTTCCACTTCCACTGACTCCTGTGACCACAGTCATTATTCCAAGGGGGATTTTCACATTGATATTTTTTAAATTATTTCCACTTGCTCCTATAATCTCAATAAATTTATCTGAAGTTCTTCTTTTTTCTGGAATATTTATTTTCTTATCTCCCCTTAAATATTCACCTGTTAAAGAGTCCTTGTTATTTTTTATATCTTCTGGAGTTCCAAAGGCTACTAAATTTCCTCCATACTCCCCTGCCCCTCTTCCTAAATCTAAAATATAATCAGCTTGATTCATTGTATCCTCATCATGTTCCACTACAATTAAAGTGTTTCCCAAATCCTTTAATCTTGATAAAGTTTCTAAGAGCCTGTCATTATCCCTTTGATGAAGACCAATGCTAGGTTCATCTAAAACATATAAAACCCCTGTTAAACCTGAACCTATTTGTGTAGCAAGTCTAATTCTTTGACTTTCTCCCCCTGAAAGGGTTTTAGTCCCCCTAAGAAGAGATAAATATTCTAATCCTACATTTATCATAAAGCTCAATCTTTCTTTTATTTCTTTTAATATTTCCTTTACAATGGATTCTTGTTTTTTTGTTAAAACTAAGTTACTAAAAAAGTCATAGGCCTCTGTTATACTAAGCAAACATATTTCTATAATGTTTTTGTCATTTACTGTTACCCCTAAAACCTCATCTTTTAATCTTTTCCCGTGACACAATTTACATTCCTTTTCAATCATGTACTTATTTTCTATTTCTTCCTTTTGAGATTCAGAAAAAGATTCATAATATCTTTTTTCTAAATTTTTAACAATACCATTAAATTCCTTTAGTCCATGAAAAGAAAAATCTTTCCCCTCATAATCAAAATTATATTTTTTGCTGCTTCCGTGAAAAATAAGATCCATTTTTTTATCTGGTATATTTTCAATTGGCATATTTATATCTATATTAAAGTCTGAACAAAAAGACAAAAACATTTCCCAAGTCCATCCCTTTCTTGAAGCTGCCCCTGGAATATAAATACCTCCATCTTTAATTGATAATTTTTTATTTAATATTAATCTATTTTCATCCACTTCTAATTTTTTCCCAATTCCCTTGCATTCTGGGCAAGCTCCAAAGGGAGCATTAAAAGAAAATAATCTAGGATTAAGTTCTGGAATGCTAATATCTTCATGTTTTGCACAAGCATAATTTTCACTGTAACTATGATCCTTCCCATTTATATTAAAAATTATTTTACCATTTGAAAGTTCCATTCCTGACTCAACAGATTGAGTTAATCTGGATTTAAAATCCTTGTCTTTTTTCTTTAGAACTAATCTATCCACAACAACTTCAATATTATGTCTTAAATTTTTATCTAAATTTATTTCGTCGTCTAAATACAGTATTTCATCATTTACTCTAACTCTAACAAATCCTTTTTTTGTTAAATTTAGAAAAAGATTCTTATGAGTCCCTTTTTTATCCCTTATAATTGGAGAAAGAACTATCATCTTTTCCTTCTCTTGAAATTTTTCTAAAATATTTTCAACTATTTCTTCAATACTTTTTTTCTCCACAACTGCTCCACATATTGGGCAGTGAGGTTGACCTATATGGGCAAATAATAATCTCATATAATCATATATTTCTGTTACTGTCCCAACTGTTGAACGGGGATTTTTATTAGTACTTTTTTGCTCTATTGATATAGCTGGAGAAAGTCCTTCAATGGAATCTACATCTGGTTTTTTCATTTGACCTATAAACTGTCTTGCATAGGCTGATAAACTTTCAACATATCTCCTTTGACCTTCAGAATAAATTGTATCAAAGGCTAGGGAAGATTTTCCGCTTCCACTTACCCCTGTTATAACTACAAATTTATTTTTAGGAATCTCCACATCTATATTTTTTAAATTATGTTCCCTTGCCCCTTTTATAATTAATTTATCTAACATATCTTCCTCCTTAACTCTATAAAAATATTATAACATAAATTTTTGTTATTTATTCTACTTGTATTTAAATATTTCTAATGATAAAATATGTTCAGGAGGGCCTATGTTAGACTATAGAATTATTACTTTTTTGAAGCTTTGTGAAACAATGAATTATCACCTTACTGGGGAAGCACTTCATATGAGTCAACCTTCTGTAACAAATCATATTCAATCTTTAGAAGATGAATATAATTGTAAACTATTTATATATAACAACAAGAAGTTATATATTACCAAGGAAGCTCTAATTTTAAAAAATTATGCTACAGCTGCCTATTATAACGATTTAGAATTAAGAAGCACCTTAAATAAAGAAAATAAGTTGTCAATTAGAATGGGAGCCACTAAAACAATTGGAGATTTTGTAGTTAAAAATAATATTATTAATTTTTTAAAAAATGAAAACTATGAATTTTCTTTAATTGTTGATAACACTGAGCATCTTCTAAGGGAATTAGATAATAATAAATTAGATTTTGCTTTAATTGAGGGATTTTTTGATAAAGATAAATATAATTATCAATTATATAGTAGTGAAAAATTTGTTGGAATCTGTTCTAAATCTCATCCTTTTGCTAATAAATCCATAAAAATAGAAAATATTTTCAATGAATCTATAATAGTAAGGGAAGAAGGATCTGGAACAAGAGCAATTTTCGAAAGGGAGTTGGAAAAACAAAATTATTCTCTAAAAAACTTTAAAAAAGTTACGTCAATTAGTAGTTTTGAATTGATAAAATCTTTAGTTATTGAAAATCACGCTATTTCCTTTGTATATGATATTATTTCAAAAAGTGATGAAAATCTTCGTACTTTTGAAATTCAAGGTGTTCACATTAAACAAAATTTTAACTATGTGTTTTTAAAAAATACAAATGCTAAAAAATTAATAAATATTTTTGAGAGGAAATAAATATGAGAATTTTAGGAATCGATCCTGGAACTGCTATTGTAGGATTTTCAATAGTGGATTATGAAGACAGAAAAATAAAATTAATAAAATATGGATGTATTTTCACAGAGAAAACTCTTCCTATGGAAGAAAGACTTTTACAAATTTTCAACGAATTAGAAGAAATTATAAAAACATACTCACCTGAACATATGGCCATTGAAGAATTATTTTATTTTAAAAATAATAAAACAGTTATTTCAGTTGGAGAAGCTAGGGGAGTTATTCTTCTAGCTGGACAAAAAAATAATTTGAAAATTAAAAACTATACCCCTCTCCAAGTTAAAATAGGTATTACAGGTTATGGTAGAGCTGAAAAAAAACAAGTTCAACTAATGGTAAAAAGTATTTTGAAAATGAAAGAAATTCCTAAGCCAGATGATGCTGCTGATGCTATTGCAATTGCCATAACACATATAAATTCTTTGAACAATTCCCAGTATGGAATTAGTTCTTCTTCAACTATTTCAACTAAGAATATAACTAAAACCAAAATGTCTGTTCAAGAATTTAGAGAACTTTGTTTAAAAAAATAAAATCAATAATTAAAAGATTGATTTTTATAATTTTTATACTATAATCATACTAGAGACTACATATATTTTTCACTAATTAAGGAGGTACTTATGAACACACATTATCCTTTTCAACTGCAACCTTTAAAATTTGAATACAATGATCTAGAGCCATGCATTTCTAAGAAAACTTTAGAATTTCATCACGATAAACATTTACTTGGATATACTAATAATTTAAATAAGGCTTTGGAAACATCACCTGAATTACAAACTCATTCTCTTAAACATATTTTGAGCAATTTAGAAGAAATTCCTGAAAATATTAAAACTGCTGTTATTAACAATGGTGGAGGAGTATTTAATCATATATTTTATTTTGAAGCTTTAACTAAAGGTGGAAAAATCATACCTGAAAAATTAAAATTAAAATTAGAAGAAAACTTTACATCAGTTGATGAATTTTTGAAAAAATTTAAAGAAGCTGCCCTTACTCATTTTGGTTCTGGATGGGCTTGGCTTGTTTTAGACAAAGATAATACTCTTAAAATTATAAGCACTTCTAACCAAGAAACTCCTCTAAAGTATGACCTTAAACCTTTACTAACTATTGATGTTTGGGAACATGCTTATTATCTAGATTATCAGAATCTAAGAGGTACCTACATTGATAACTTTATGAAAATTATCAATTGGGAAGTAGTTGAAAATCGTTTATATAAATAAATTATAACTAAAAAAGGGAAGCATTAAGCATCCCTTTTTTTTATGGGTCTATAATATTTGGTGTTGGTATTTGTAAAAATACTAATGCCTTTATTTTTTGCAAAAAAAAATTGAGACAAATAAAAAAATCCGTTACAATTAAGTTGCGACACCAAAAGAAAG